>NZ_JAIOUU010000007.1:0-132598 GCF_019931125.1 Aestuariivivens sp. NBU2969 | reverse complement strand
TAATGTTTGGGTTTACTTCTCATATTTGCTAAGTTAATAACTAGCAAGCATATTCTCTCATCTTTGTGTCCAGTCTAATATAGGAAGTCCAGGTTTTTAAGAAAGCCAAATCAGGTCCAACAATTCAATGAAGAATGTGTTGTAAAAATACTAAAAATCTAATTGTTTTAGGTACAACATAGGTACAACATTTATTGATTTTTGTAGGTTTTTATTGGTTTTAAATCAAATCAATAAAAATGTAACTAATTGAAAATGATGTGATTTGTCTTTCTTTGGTCAAAAATACGCTTAACTTAGGATCTAGTGCCGCGAGGTGTGGGAGTTCGAGTCTCCCCGCCCGCACCGAAGAGCTTCTTGGTAACAAGGAGCTTTTTTATTTAAAAGCATGGTGTTTTAAAAAAAGTCTAGACAGAAAAGAAAGTTTAATGGGCTTTTTAGATCATGTTTAATACTGAAAAGCTTACTTTAAAAGAAATACAGATAAACTCAAGGCTCCGTGGGCACCGATAACTAGAGACTGTTCGATGTCTGCTGTTTTTGAAGGTCCGGAAATGAAAACACCAAAATTAAAATCGTTAAGCTTTTCATAGGCCTGATGCATATATGGAACTATAGAACGTTCATCTATTACAAAAACCAAATGTTTGGTTATAAAAGGTAAAATACGCATGGGCAGTAAGGAGTCTTCAACCCAAATAGCACCATTTTCCGAAACTGCCAAACCACTCTGTAGCACTAAAACATCCAAATCTTCTAGCTCGTGAGGTCTTTTAATAGCATCCATAGAGATGGTATTAAACCCAGTAGAGTTATCTAATGTGGAAAAATTTGAACGGGTGTTTGGTAGTAGGGTATTAATTTTTAAGGTTACCTCGTCCAGTGAGGTCATAGGGTAAACATTACCACCAACCACTTCAACCTTTTTTGTAAACTCTTTAACCAAATCCAAATCTTCATTAAAGATATAAGGATCAATAGTAGGTAAAGCAAGTTCATCTGGTTTATTAGCTTTTATTTTATTAAGTATATCGGTTCTGCTTCCCATGATTTATTGGCTTTTTTTCATTCTGTTTCTGTACCATTCATCAAAACTCTGCTTAGGTCCCTTTGGTAAATCTCTAGATTTTCCCCATACGTTAGGTTTTGCATTAATCATGGATTGAGGTAAGCTCCTAAGTGCCCAGCGTCCAATTTTACCAATTCGTTCAAATTGTTTTGGTTTAGAAAAGAGTTTACCCATGAATACCATGGATTTCTTTTTTACAAAAGGCTGTTTGGTTTCCTTGGTAATTATTTGCCGCCATTTATACAACTGACTATGGATATCTATTTTTACAGGGCATACATCAGAACAAGAGCCACATAGCGTAGAAGCAAAGGGTAAACTACTATGCTTGGTTAAATCTTTTCCAGGGGATAGAATAGAACCTATAGGTCCTGGAATGGTGGCATCGTAACTGTGTCCGCCACTACGTCTGTAAATGGGGCAGGTATTCATACAGGCACCACATCGAATACAATGTAATGATTTTCTAAAATCGGGTCTACCCAACTGCTCTGCTCGACCATTATCCACAATAACAATGTGCATTTTGTTACCATTCATGGGTCTTTTAAAATGCGAGGAGTATGTTGTTATGGGCTGACCTGTGGCCGATCTTGCTAACAAACGTAAAAAGACCCCAAGGTGTTCTTGCTTGGGGATTAGTTTTTCAAAGCCCATGCAGGCAATATGGATGGGTGCTAAATGGGTACCCATATCGGCATTGCCTTCGTTGGTACATACTACAAAGCCACCTGTTTCAGCAATGGCAAAGTTAACACCGGTAATAGCGGCATCGGCATTAATAAATTTTTCCCTAAGATGTTTTCTCGCTTCTTGGGTGAGGTATTGAGGGTCGCCATCACAGGGTTTGGTATGTAAATGCTCTTGAAATAATTTGTCTACTTCATGTCTGTTTTTATGAATGGCAGGCAGTACTATATGGCTAGGTGGTTCCTTTGCTAATTGAACAATACGTTCGCCCAAATCGGTATCTATAACTTCAATACCACGATCTTCTAAGTATGGATTGAGATGACATTCCTCTGTGAGCATGGATTTGCTTTTGACAACTTTTTTGGCTCCATGCTCCTCAAGAATTTGATGTACTATGGTGTTATGTTCTTTGGCATTGGCCGCCCAATGTACTTGTACACCATTTTTAAGGGCATTGGTCTCAAATTCAACTAAATAATCATCTAGATTGGAGAGAGTATGGGCTTTTATATTATGACCTAGTTCCCGTAAGGCTTCCCAACCCTTTACTTGATGAACCGACAGGTCTCTTTTGTGACGCACAAACCATAAGGCTTTATCATGCCAATTTACTTTTTGTTCATCTTTATTAAAGATACTTGCTAGTTTTGGATGGCTCATGGTCGTATCTTTTATAAAGTTTCGGTTATTTGACTATTTAATATTTCTGCAATATGCATAACCTTTAAAGGCTGGTTGTTCCTATTAACTAAACCTTCTAAATGCATCAAGCAAGAGGTGTCTGTAGCAGTTATTACCTCAACACCATTATCAAGATGGTCTTTAATTTTGTCTTTACCCATTTTCACGGAAACGGCCTCTTCTGTTACGGCAAAGGTTCCACCAAAACCACAGCATTCATCAGCACGGGACAGAGGCATAATTTGTGTTCCATTTACATTCTGGAGTAAATTTTCAATATAGGAATAGCTGTCGCCAACAATTTCAGAACAAGAGCCTAAACGTAAGCCACGTAAGCCATGACAGCTTTTGTGTACACCTACCTTAAAGGGGAAAGTAGCCCCTACATCTTTTATTTTTAATATGTTTACGATAAAATCACAAAGCTCATAAATATTGTTTCTTACATTTTTTACGCTAGGTGTTTGTTCAATGATGTTATAATGTTTTTTAACATGATAGGCACAACTGCCAGAGGGCGTTACGATATAATCGAAATCCTTAAAATTTTCAACAAAGTTTTTGCATGCACCTTCAGATTCATTTTCATATCCTGAATTTGCCATGGGCTGTCCGCAGCAGGTTTGTCCAGGAGGATAAACAACCTCCACTTTTAATTTTTCTAGAAGCTCAAGTGTTGCAATGCCCACTTGTGGGTATAGTTGATTAATATAACATGGGATAAACAATCCTACCTTCATGTGTTTCTATTTGTCTAATTCATAAATCTTTTCCATAAGTAACCACTTTTCTCCTTTTTTGGCAATAGGTAATGCTTGTTGGTAATTCCACATTAGGGTTTCCCATTCCTGTACTTTTGGATTATTCGTATCCATTTGTCCCTTCTTGTCAAAGGAAAACGTATCATTAACCTCAAGAATCATAAATAAACGATTGCCTACACAATAAATTTCAGCATCTTCAATTCCTGAATCCTTAATACTCTTGGTAATTTCTGGCCAAACATTTTTGTGATATGTTTTGTATTCTGAAATTAACTTCGGATCGTTTTTAAGGTCTAGGGCCAAACAATATCGTTTCATGTTTTAGATTTCAAGTTTTAGGATTATTAGCTTAAAGTGCCCTGTCTAAATGTGTGTAACCTCCATCTACAAAAATAAGCTGTCCTGTAGTGTGACTAGATTTTTCTGAAAGTAAAAAAGCTACAGTATCTGCAATTTCTTCAGCTGTTGTCATCCTGTTTTCTAAAGGGATTTTACTTGTTATTTTTTCTAATTGTGCCTTAGGATCATCAAATGTTTTAATCCAACTATCGTATAAAGGGGTATAGCATTCAGCAACTATAACGGCATTTACTCTTATACTGTATGGTAAGAGTTCTAAGGCCCATTCTCTAGTTAAGGCATTTCTTCCCCCATTTGATGCGGCATAGGCTGAGGTACCTCCTTGACCGGTAACAGATGTTTTAGAGCCAATATTTACAATGGCTCCTTTACTTTTCTTTAATTCAGGTAAGGCATAATGCGCCATTAAATAATAGTGTACCAAATTACGCTTTAAAGATTTTATAAAATCTTCATAATTGCCATGCTCCAAACCAACGCCATCATTTACACCTGCATTATTTACCAAGCCATCTATGCGACCGTAGGTATTAATAACAGCATCTACTGCAGCTTTGCATTGTTCGTTGTCTGTGAGTTCGGCTATAGCATAGTGGAGTTCGACACCTTCTTTTTTATAGTTGTTGACAATCTCCAGTACACTGGCTTCATTTCTGCTAACTATAAATGGGATAGCTTGTTCTTTTACTAAGGTTTGGACAATTCCCAAACCAATACCTTTGGAACCACCAGTTACAATAATGACTTTATCTTTTAATTTTAAATCCATTTATTTTTAAATTTCTTTACCTGTTATCTTAAATGACCAAGCAAAGGTTTTTTCATTCCAGGTAGATAATAAATCCTGAGGAACATGAATCTTTAAACCAGTCTCTTTGCTAAATTCCCATTTAAGATTATTATCTATACCTAATATTTTTATTATTGAATTTTGTTCTGGTTTGATATGGTTTAAGGTTAATACAGATTCAGGCTTTATTAAGGTTATGGCGTAAATAGTTTTAGAGCCCTTTTTCTTCGTAAACCTTATGTCTTCCCCTTGTTTAAAATTCTGTTCTAAACGATCGGTACTGTAGATAGCCTCACCATTTATAGCTAACCAATTTCCCATTTCAGTGAGTCGTTCAACACTGGGTTCTGGGATAAGGCCTTCGGCTGTTGGGCCAACATTTAAAAGATAATTGCCGCCTTTGGCTACAATATCAATTAAATTGTGAATTAATACCGTTGAAGATTTCCAGTTATCATCCTTCGACTTGAATCCCCAAGTATCGTTCATGGTCATGCACGACTCCCAGTCAGAAGATACTGTGCCTTCCAGGATTTCTTGTTCTGGCGTGCCAAAATCCCCTGCATAGTCGGCATCATCCTTGTTCATGCCTTGCATGCCCTGACGGCCTTTATCGACCCTGTTATTAATAAGAATACTAGGTTTTAATTCACGTACATATTGGTAGAGGGCTTTACCTTGATCATGGGTAAACTCTTCAACCCATTCCCCATCAAACCACATGATATCGGTGTCATACTCCGTAATTAGTTCTCTTAATTGTGGTTTTAGATAATCTTCTAAATAGCCTTTAAATTCTTCCTTGTCCTCATCGTTTACCTCACGATTTTTGGTATAGGTGTCAGCTTGTGCCTTAGGATGGTGCCAATCCATAATGGAGTGATAGGTGCCAAATTTGATGCCGTATTTTTTACAGGCATTAGAAAGTTGTTTTAAGATATCTTTTCCGTAGGGTGAAAAATCGGCAATATTATATTGAGACACTTTACTATCCCAAAGCGCAAAGCCATCATGGTGTTTCGATGTAATAACCACATACTTCATACCAGCATACTTCATAAGTTTTGCCCATTGATCGGCATCAAATTTTTGAGGATCAAAAGCTTTAGCGTAAGTTTCGTACTCCTCGATTGGAACTTTAGCGTTATACATGATCCACTCCCCAATACCTTCAATTTCTTCGCCATTATAAATACCAGCAGGGACAGCATAGGGACCCCAGTGAATAAACATACCAAAGCGGGCATCACGCCACCAAGCCATTCTATTATCAAAATCGGCTTTGGTTTCGTTTAAGTAATCTACTTTAACAACTTCTTCGGTTTCCTTTTTTTTGTCAGTTTGATTTTTACAGGAAATAGCCACGCTAAAAAGAAGTGTAGTTATTAAAGTTATATTAATGGTTGTTTTCATTTCCTATGATTTGTGGTTATTTAAAGAATGTTTTATTTTGTATAAGCTTTAGCTACTTGCCTTGATACTCCCAAACTTTCAATACCCAATTCCATAACATCTCCTGGTTTTAAATAGGTTGGTGGATTAAGCCCAAGTCCTACTCCAAAGGGTGTTCCAGTTGAGATAATATCTCCGGGGAGTAAGGTCATAAATTGTGAAATATAGGATACCACCTCTTCAACATTAAAAATGAAATCGGAAGTCGATGAATTTTGTAACTCCCTTCCATTAACTTTTAACCAAAGATTAAGGTTGTTAGGGTTTGGGATTTCATCTTTAGTAGCAATAAAAGGCCCAACAGGAGCGAAGGTGTCACAACCCTTTCCTTTACACCACTGGCCTTCTTTTTCTATTTGAAAAGCACGCTCTGAAATATCGTTGTGCAGCACATAACCAGCGATGTGTTTATAGGCATCTTCTTTTTCTATATATGAAGCTTTCTTACCAATAACTATTGCTAATTCTACTTCCCAGTCTGTTTTTTCACTATTTTTAGGAATAATTACATCGTCGTTTGGGCCACACAAGGCAGATGTAGCCTTAAAAAACAATACAGGTTCTTTAGGTATGGCCATACCAGATTCTTCGGCATGTTTGGCATAGTTTAAACCCACGCAAACAATTTTAGAAGGACGTACTAGTGGAGCCCCTAATCTTACATCTTTTTCTATTTTAGGACAATTACCTTGGGTTTCTTTTAACCATAATTCCAGTTTTTCTATACCATCACCACCAAAAAAGAATTCATCATAATCTTGTCCAAAACCCGATACGTCTAATCTAGTGCCATCTTCTAATTGAACTCCTGGTTTCTCATTATCTACTGCTCCAAATCGTATTAATTTCATGTGTTGTTTTTTACTTGTATTTATTATTTGTTTTACTTAAAAGTAGTTATGTTCTAACTCGTTTTAAATGTTTTACATTTTTATCCGTTTAATTTTATAAACCCACCATCAATAGGAAAATCGCTTCCAGTAATGAAAGAGGCCTCATCTGAACATAAATATAGCGCTAAATTTGCAATTTCTTCTGGTTTCCCCATTCGACCTATCGGCTGTGTTTTGGAGAGCGCCTCGAACATTTCAGCTTCCTTACCGGGGTAATTTTTTTTAATAAAACCATCAACAAAAGGTGTGTGTACCCTTGCAGGTGAAATACAGTTGCATCGGATGCCCTCATTTAAATAATCTTTAGCAACAGAATAAGTCATGGTTAGTGCCGCTCCTTTAGACATAGAATAGGCAAAGCGATCTGAAAGACCAACTGAAGAAGCTATAGAGGCCATATTTATAATGACACCACCACCTTGTTTTTTCATAATAGGTACAACTGCATGTATACAGTTGTAAACCCCTTTTACGTTTACATTGTAAACACGATCCAAATCCTCAACCTTGGTGTTTTCAACATTACCAACATGAGCGATGCCCGCATTATTTATTAAGATATTTATTTCGTTGTTTTCTGAGATTTTTTTCACGGTATCCATAACTTGTTGGTAATTGGATACGTCACATTGATAAAAGGAGGCCTTACCCCCTTTATCCTTAATGCTATTAGCTGCTTGCTTACCACTTTCGGGATTAAATTCTAAAATATGAACATGGGCACCTTGCTCAGCAAAAGTATTTGAAATAGCTTCACCAATACCACTGGCACCACCAGTTATGATTGCTGATTTCCCTTCTAAACTAAACTTTGACATCTGTATTTTTTTTATAATGACATTCCTCTTTTCCAAGGAATAAAATCATCTTGATTTAATTTTCTTGCTTTGGTTTGTTGTTTTCCACTGGCTACTTCAATAATAAAGTCTAATAAAGCTTCTCCCTTTTCTTTAATTGAAGAATTACCCTCTATAATTTCACCAGTATTAAAGTCTATAATATCATTCATTTTATTAAATAAGGTCGTATTTGATGAAACTTTTATAACAGGTGTTATAGGGTTTCCAGTTGGAGTCCCTAGACCTGTTGTGAACAAAATGATATTACAACCAGAACCGGCCAAACCTGTAGTGGATTCCACATCGTTTCCAGGAGTACACAATAAATTTAAACCAGGTTTAACAATTTGTTCGGTGTAATCCAATACGTCCTCTACAGGTGAACTACCACCTTTTTTTGCTGCCCCAGCTGATTTTATGGCATCTGTAATTAACCCATCCTTAATATTTCCAGGTGAAGGGTTCATTGAAAAAGGAGCCCCTAATGCAGTTGCCTTTTCATTGTAAACAGACATTATTTGAGAAAATTTTTCAGCCTTATCAGGATTTGTGCACCTGTTAATCAATTCTTGTTCAACACCGTTTAACTCTGGGAATTCTGATAGTACACTAGTGCCTCCGAGTGCCACAATTAAATCTGATACATATCCCAAAGTTGGGTTGGCAGAAATTCCTGAAAAACCATCAGATCCACCACATTCCAATCCAATGGCTAATTTACTTAAATTAGCTGGTTTTCTTTCTATTTTATTAGCATCAATTAAACCTACAAAAGTTTTTTTAATCGCTTCCGCCAAAAGATCTTTTTCGGACCTACTGTTTTGTTGTTCTAAAATATAAATTGGCTTTTGTAGGTTAGGAGCCATTTTTTGCAATGCCTGTTGTATAATATTAACTTGGGCATGTTGGCAGCCTAAACTTAAAATGGTGGCACCTGCAACATTAGGATTATTGATATATCCTGCTAGTAAGTGGCACAATGCCACAGCATCAGAAGTAGAACCTCCACAGCCCCCATCATGGGTTAAAAATTTAATACCATCAACATTAGGAAACAAATCACTTTTATAGCTTTCTTCACTTTCTTTTAAAATGTCTTTATTTAAGAGAACTTCGTTAGATGCTCCCGATTTATAATCAGCAATTAATGAATCTACATCTAATCTTAAATGTTGTTTTTTGCCAAAACCAAGTTTTTCAACCAATGCATCTTTTAAAACATTTACATTTCTATTTTGACAAAACACCAATGGAATAATAAGCCAATTATTTTCGGTACCTACTTTGCCGTCAATTCTATGATAGCCATTAAATGTTTTGTTTACAAACTTAGATATATCTGGAGCCTGCCATTTAATGGGGGTTTTATTATTATTAACTTGATATTCTTCAGTGGCATGTGCTAGATTAGAGGTGCTAATTAAATCGCCTTTAACGATTTTCTTTTTAGCTTTTCCAACCAATACACCATACATATATACGTTTCCACCTTTTTCTATTGTGTTGGTGACAAATTTGTGTTTGGCGGCAATGTGGTTTTGAATTATGTAATTATGATTTTCAAATATAATCTCTGATCCTTTTTCCAAGTCGGTTAAAGCAACAAGGACATTGTCTTTATCATGTATTTTAAGAACTTTTTGATGGTTGCTCATTTATTTTGATTAAAAAATACTTAGTACAATAGTACAACCAAACCAATAAAATATCTTACTTTTTTTCTACAGTTATTTATACTTTTTTTGCCTTTTTGGATTTAAAAAAGCGTTTTAAAGTTAGAATTTATGTAAAAAGAAGAGCTTTTTTTGCTATAAATTACATTTCGCTTTTTGAGTGCATCTTAATATACTCAGTTGGAGAATATTTCATTGTTTTCTTAAATTGCCTGTTGAAATTGGAAATGTTATTAAATCCAGACTCGAAGCATATTTCAGAAATATTACTTTTGGCCTCCATTAATAGTTTACATGAGTATCCAACACGTACCTCATTTAAATATTCACTAAATGTTTTTCTGTTAACACGTTTAAAAAATCTACTAAATGCTGAAGGATTCATGCAAGCAACTTCTGCAACGTCATTAAGGGTTATGTTTTCTCTAAAATTTTTAATAATATATTCATAGACATTTTCTAAATTCTTTTTTCCTGATATTTCAAATGAGTTGATAAATCCACTACTGGATAGTAGCCTGTAATCTTTATGTTCAGATAAAAAATGCAGAATTTTAAAAAATTTTATAGTTTTATCAAAACCGCCTAGGTTATTAATGCTTTTAATCCATTTGGAAACTGACTTTAATTCTCCTGAAAACTTGATACCGTATTTAGCTCTATTTATTAATTCTTTTATAGACTTCATTTCAGGCATATTAAAAAAGCCTTCTCCGGCAAAGTGTTCGTTGAAATGGATAGAAATGGCCTTGGCTTTTAACATGGAATCTTTCTCGAAATACTCTTTATCATTCAGCCACATGTGAGGTAAGTTTTTGCCAATTAAAATAATGTCGCCTTTGCTAAAGGGTTCGATATTATCACCTATAAATCGAGTGCCATTACTTTCTAAAATAATAACTAATTCTAATTCTGGGTGATAGTGCCAAACTTTTAAGAAATGAGTAAAGGATTTTTTCCCAATTAGCAGTGAATTATTACCTAAGCTACTTCTATTTAATAAATGTAGTTTCATTATTAGTTATAATGGTTTAAACACCAATACTAAAGTACATAATTTAAAAGATTAAACCAAAGTTTATAAAAAAAGGCAATAAAAGTATTACAACCAATACTTTTATTGCCTAAACTATAACTTAAATTAGATTATTTTTCTTTTATACTGTGTTTAGCATAATTGAGGCCCATAGCATCATATCTGTTTGAAAAATGTTGTAATCTGGATTCAAAATCTTCCCAATTTCTAGAATTCTCTGGAGACCAAACTACTTCCGATAGGGCTGTCATTCTTGGTAAAATCATATATTCAACATAATCAGTAGTTTCCATATATTCTGTCCAAACATTGCCTTGAGCTCCTAAAATATATTTACTATCTTCTTCAGAAAGTTCTTCAGGAGTAGGTTCATAAGCATACACATCGGCTACGGTTGTATTTCCACCTATAGCCAAGGGTTCTTTTTCTTTTTCTTCCTTATCATGAACTTGGTAATGATCAAAATAGCATGAATGTCCCGGTGTCATAATAACATCGTGTTTTTGTTTTGCTGCCTCAATCCCCCCTTTGGTACCTCGCCATGACATTACTGTGGCATTCGGAGCTAAGCCACCTTCTAAAATTTCGTCCCAACCAATAATATTTTTGCCTTTTGAATTTAGGTATTTTTCAATTCGTGTAATGAAATAACTTTGTAATTCGTGCTCATCGTGCAAGCCTTCATCTTTAATTCTTTTTTGACAATTAGCGCATCTTTTCCAGTTTGCCTTTGGGCATTCATCGCCTCCAATGTGTATATATTCGGAAGGGAATAATGGGATGACTTCATCCAGAACGTCTTGAAGGAAAGCAAAGGTTTCATCTTTTCCGGCACAGTACACATCATCAAAAACACCCCAAGTCTCTTGAACAATTTTTGGAGTGCCTTCAGCTATAATTTGTTTTCCTTTTTCAGACATCATATTATTGGTAACAATCGTTGGTTCTTCGGGAAAACAGCTTAAGCTAGGATAGGCTGCAATGGCGGCACTACTATGACCCGGTAATTCGATTTCTGGAATAACGGTAACATGACGTTGGGCTGCATAGGCTACAATATCCTTAATTTCTTCTTGTGTGTAGAATCCGCCATATCGTTTTTGGTCATTTTCGGTACCGGGGTGGTGTCCCACAATTGTACCGTTTCTATAACCTCCTATTTCGGTTAGCTTCGGATATTTTTTTATTTCAATGCGCCATCCTTGGTCTTCTGTTAAATGCCAATGAAATGTGTTCATTTTATGCAAGGCAATTAAATCGATATATTTTTTAATAAAGTCTACTGGAAAGAAATGACGTGCGACATCTAAATGCATACCCCTGTATTGATAACGTGGACGATCCTTAATGGTAACTGCTGGAATGGTTAATTCATCTGATTTTACGGATTCAGTTGCAGCAGGTATTAATTGTCTCAAAGTTTGTATGCCATAAAATACACCTTTAGCAGTTTTTCCTGAAACAATGATTTGATTGTAACTTACTGAAAGTGAATAACCTTC
The DNA here is from genome assembly GCF_019931125.1 of Aestuariivivens sp. NBU2969. Lineage (NCBI taxonomy): Bacteria > Pseudomonadati > Bacteroidota > Flavobacteriia > Flavobacteriales > Flavobacteriaceae > Aestuariivivens > Aestuariivivens sp. NBU2969. The sequence goes on along the minus strand of NZ_JAIOUU010000007.1, from coordinate 120,846 downwards.
TTCGCTTTCAATAGTGTCATCAATTTTTAACTGAATGGTTCCAGTTTCACCAGTACTAACATCAACTCCAGAAGCAAGACTTAACATCTCTGCAAGATAATTGGATTCGTTTTGTAGTGCGTTATCAGCAGATATTTTAGTATTTACATCTACTAAAAATTTTCCGTTAGCTACTTCCAATGAAGCAGGCTTAGGTATAATTTGATAATCCTGTTCCGTATTTACTACATCTTTATACTTATTTGTACAGGAAAAATTTACCAGGCATATTAATCCTAAAATTGCAATTCTCATATTATTTGTTTTATTATTAATTTATTCTGTTACATGTAATATGTCGTCTGTAGCTTCATGTCTTTTAAATACCCTAAAGCCATACCATGCTATATACACAAAGCACAGTAGTGGTAAAATAAAAGAGAAATTTACTTCAGAAACACCAAGAATTTCTGTGTCTGCAACACCATTACCTCCAGCATCTATGATCATACCTTGCAATTTTGGCATTAATGCACCACCTACAATGGCCATAACTAATCCAGCAGAACCTATTTTTGATTGCTCTTCGGTTAAATCGCCTAGGGCAATACCATAAATGGTTGGAAACATTAAGGACATAAAGAAGGAAATAATAACTAGACAATACAACCCGGCAGCACCTTGTATAAAGATAGTTCCAGCTGTAAATGCTAAAGCCAATAAAGCAAAATACATTAGAAGTTTACCAGAACTAATAAAACGTAGCATATATGTGCCGACAGCCCGACCAACAATAAATAAAATAAAAGCAGCAAGTTGGTAGCTTCCAGCTGTTACACTATCTATACCAATGCCTTCTGCATATTGGTATATATAAGTCCAACACATAATTTGCGCTCCAACATACAGTATTTGAGCCAAAACGCCTAAAATGTATTTAACGTTTTTACCCAAAGTAGCGAATGTAACACTTATACTTGGCATGCTACCTTCATCTTTAGATTGAGGCATTTTACTTACTACAAACAACACAAAAATACCAACTAAAACCAAGCCCAAAATAACATACGGATTACGAATAACCATTAAATCAGCAGTTTTAATGGCAATTTTTGAGGCTTCGTCGAGAAGGCTAAAATCTGTTACATCATCCGATTGTAAATTTCTTAAAACAAATTGTTGAGCCACTAATAGACCGGCAATAAGACCTACCGGATTGAAGGCTTGGGCTAAATTTAATCGTTGGGTTGCCGTTTCTTTGGCTCCCATAGCTAAAATATATGGGTTGGCAGCAGTTTCTAAAAATGCAAGACCAAATGTTAATACATATAATCCCATACAGAAAAACAAAAAGCTTTCCGATTGTGCTGCCGGATAGAACAATAAAGCACCTGTGGCATATAACGCCAATCCAATTAAAATCCCTACTTTATAGGAGTACTTTCGCATAAACATAGCCGCAGGCAAAGCCATACAAAAATACCCGCCATAAAATGCCATTTGAACCCAAGCAGCTTGTGAGTTTGATAACTCTAATACTTTTTTAAAGGCCTGAACCATAGGGTCTGTTACGGCATTAGCAAAACCCCATAAAGCAAAAAGCGAGGTTACTAAAATAAAAGGTATTAAAACTTTTTTTGATACCACTGGAATTTTACTGAATGTATCCATAAAACGTAATTAATTTTAAGGGCTTAATTTACTAAACCCATGGGTTAATGTTATTTTTTTAGCTGGAAAATTTAAAAAGTGCTCTAAGCATATTTATTAAAGCTATAAAATTATTGATGCACTATTTCAAAGGTCCAAGCATCATGCGATGGTAAATCTACATATTTTATATCTTTTGTATCTATAATCAAGCTATTATTACTGTAAGACCAATTTAAGTTTTTATCTAATCCAAGCATTTTAATTGTTGCATTTTCTCCAGGATTGGGAATATTAAGCACCAACTCCTCTTCAGGCCAATCAAAACTTATAGCGTAAAGTTTATTACCATTTTGTGTAAAACACAGGTAGGTTTTAAGGGAACTGTAATTGCCAGTTAAACCTTGTTTGGTTCTTGTAGCATCTACAAAGAATGAAGATTCAGGAATTATTTGTTTATCAACAGTATTGGTACTCCAATACAATTTTATAGATGCATTTAAATCTTTTTCTCTATACTGAATTTTAATGGGGTAGGCTATTCCAGCCTTTAATTTTAATTTGCCTTGGGAAGCCGAACTATTATTTGATCCCATGACTTCCGATTGTGTACCTTTAACCGAATAGTTTAAGTTGATAATTTGTTTTCCATCAATATAAACCACTGCTTCATCATCAGCTTCTACATTAAAAGTGAAATTACCTGACTCTGGAGCCACTATAAAACCGTTCCACTCCACAGAAAAATGGTCTTCTTTAATGCCTTTTATGGGAGAGTTTCTAACCCAATTAAAGTTGATATTTTTATCAATACGCTTAAAGGCAACTTTTTTTTCCAATTCTTTAATACTATAGGTTTCCGATCCATAAATAGCATCGCCATTTATATGAAGCCAATTGCCTAATTGAATAAGTCGTTCTTGCTGAATAAGTGGAATTTGCCCATCTGCTTTTGGACCAACATTTAAAATCATACCACCACCATTGGCTACGGCTTGCACAAAACGATGGATTAGTTCCTGCGATGTACCATAAGCTTCCAAAGTCTCATTGCGGTTTAGTCCAAACGACCTGCCTAGCCCCCTTACTTCGGTCCAAGGTCTATTGGTAACTTTAATTCCTGCGCTATATTCTGGAGTTAAAAACCCAACATCCAAACCGCTTCCCCATCTATTGTTTACTATGGCATCATCGCCAACCAAATTATAATACCAATGGATGAGTTCCGCTGAATGCCATTGTTTTGCTGAATTGAACCATTCGCCATCAGCAAAAATTAAAGTGGGTTTATAAGTACTTATTAATTCCTTAAATTGAGGAATCATATAGTTATCGACATAGTTGCCTATACTGTCATGGGGATCTGTGTACCAACGGTGCAGCGGATGGTTCCATTCTGCCAAGGAATAGTATAATCCCATTTTAAGATTCGTTTTCCTAACGGCATTAGTCAATTCCCCAACAATATCCCTTTTTGGGCCTACATCTACACTATTCCAGTTTCTGTTATACTTACTTGGCCAAAGTGCATAACCGTCATGGTGTTTTGAAACAAGCATTACGTATTTAGCACCTGCTCTTTCAAATAAGCTAGCCCATTCATCTGGGTTGAATAATTCGGCTTTGAACAATGGTGCAAAATCTTTATAAGTGAAGTTTTGCCCATAGGTGTTTTTCATAAAATTTGTACGCAATGAATCGTTAACTTGTAAACCTCTTAAAAACCATTCGCCATACGATTCTTTTCTACCATATGAAGGAACTGAATATAACCCCCAATGAATAAAAATGCCCAATTTAGCATCTTTAAACCATTTAGGGTAAGGACGTTCGGTTATTTCTTTTGAGTAATCAATGTCATTGCTATTTTGAGCAAAAGACATTCGTAAGAAGCCAAAAATTATAAAGGATACTATTAATTTCTTAACTATAGACATCATTTTTCCACCATTTTAACAAATAAAAATGAAAAACTAGTTTTTTTCTACTACTAATAAGACTTAAACTAATATTATTTTTGCTAGTTACGTTTTTTAAAATTAATTCAGGTAAACATTTTGGTTGTTTTATAATAACAATTCAATACATACCGGTAAATGGTCAGAGGGGTACTTATCGTCTTTCATGTCACTTAAAACAATATATCTTTTTACTTTAATGCTCTTACTTGTAAATATATAATCAATGCGATCATTTATTGGTCTAGTAAAATCAAAACCATTAAAAGTTCCTTTTGGACCAACAGGCAAGGTGCTACAAGCCAATTTACTGTCATTAAAAATACTTGATAGGTATTTAATGGGTTTACTTTCAGGTTTTAAATTAAAATCCCCAGTAATAATAACAGGATAATTATGTTTGTTTAAATGCTGTATGGTTTCAGCAATTAGTATTGAACTTTGTTCTCGGGCAATATTTCCAATATGATCGAAATGAGTATTAAAAACCCAAAAGTGTTCCTTATTGGTTTTGTTTTTAAATAGTGCATAAGTACAAATGCGTTCCATGGCCGCATCCCAACCAATAGATATTTTTTTTGGTGTTTCAGATAACCAAAAGGTCTCAGTTTTAATGACTTTAAATGTATTGGAATTATAAAAAATAGCACTGTATTCTCCTTTGGTTTTGCCATCATCCCTGCCTACACCAACATACTTGTAATCAACAAGTATACTATCCAAATAAACAATTTGATGATGTAAACCTTCTTGAATTCCAATAATATCTGGTTTATTCGAAAGTATTTGATTACTTATTGGAGCTTTTCTGTTAGACCAGTTGTTTTCGCCATCGTTTGGATTGTCATAACGTATGTTGTAGGTCATTATTTTATAGTTTTGTGCAAATACAAAGCCTGTAAAAAGCATAGTTAGAGCAATTATTAAGATCTTTTTCATGGTTAGTTAATAATTACTTCATCAGCAAAAACCCACGACGGTAACCCTGCAGCATGGTGCCAATAGGGGGCTTCTTTTAAATTAATGGCTTTTAGCTTTAAATAGCGAAACGATGTTGGTTTAATGGTTAAATTAAAGTATTGAATATCGTTTGTTTTACTTGATTTATTTAATGGATACTCATTGACTACGACTCCCAATTCCTTAAAATTTTTTCCGTTGGTAGAGCCATAGTAAGACACTTGTTTTGGAAAGAATACAATGTGGTTGGTCACTTGCAAAAAGGCTGTTGAAATGGAGGATACTTGCTGTGATGTTTTTAAATCGATAATAGCTTCTAAGTCATTGCCCTCAAAGCCTAGCCAATTGGAATAAAAATTAGCACCACCCAAAGCGCCATCGGTCAGGGATAGAGGATCTTCGTTGGCATATTTTTTTGGCTTGGTTAATAATGTAACTGATTTTCCTGATGCCAAATTGGGCTGCATGGCAACTTCAACTGATCTTAAATAGGCCTCACCATATTCTTTGGTGGTGTAGCCCATTTCGTTCATCAAGCTGATATTAGCTTCTTTACAGGTATACATGAAATTTTCAATCAAAGTTTTAGAGTTTTCATTTAAAACAAAATCTTTCGAAACATGTTTTCTGCAGGCTTCTAATATAGCATAATCAATTCCCAATCGAGCTTGCTTTACACGTTTTAAAATTTCAGGCTTGTTTGTAACAGCATTTTCAGCTTTGTCAAAAAGTGTTTTGTATTCTTTTAGAAGCGCCGGACTCAAATAGCTATTAAATGCTTGGGATGGATCGCCATAAAGAAATAGAAAAAAGTCAGTGTGTTTTTGCAGTTCAATATGGATTGTATCTATATATTTTTTTATAAAAGGCCCTGCTTCTTGGTAATAACCATTAGTAAATTCTGTAATAAGTTCATTAACATTCAAATCGGGGTTCCAAAGGAGTTTAGCCATAAGATATGAGCGTAGCTCAAACAATTCGCTTGGATTGTGACTGTGCTGCTCAAAGACCCATTTTGTATGGTTGTCCCTAAAGAATTGAATGTTGGGCTGCAGGGTGTTGAGATTTGGGAAAGGTGCTAAAAAGTTGGTAAACTGTGTAGTGTAATCCCAAATTCGGATATTATTGGTGAGTTTGCTCCAGCCCCTAATATCATCTGCGAAATCAGTACATTTTTTAGTGATGGGGGCACTACGGTCACATTCAATGGAGCACAAGGTAATTAGTACATTGTCTAAAGGTTTTGTTTTACAAGGCTTTCGTGTGTATTGGTAAGCCAATGTGGAAATGGTCTTGTTTGGAAACGCTTTGGCTATTTCGTTTACAAAACGAATCATAGTACCCGATTGGCTGTCTTCCTCATTATCAATTTTACTGCAATTATCACAAGTACAATATTGCGTATTATCATTACTACTTACCGAAATTACTAAAGCTTCTGGGTATTGTTTAAACAATGAATGTACCGAATCTTTTACAATTTCCAAAACAGTTTTATTGGTTAAACACAGTTGTGTTGGGAGACGTTTTCCATTTCTTAAAGCAAAATATTCTGGATGAGATTTATAAAATTGTTCTTCGGGTAAAAAACGATGGAAGGTGTGCACCCTTGCTTTTGGGACATAATAAGGAAATGCTTGGGTCGTTACTTTATGTTTTTCCGAAAAAATGGTATCGGTATAAAACAGTTTCGAATGAACGGTTCGGGTTTTAATTTCAGGGCTATAACTATACGCTATAGGCAATTGTAAAGTAATTGAGGTTGAATTTGGAATATGATCCACTTTAGGTGCTAACCATTTGCAATCCAAATAGCGTTCTAAAAATTCGTATACTGCAAATCTTAGGGCCCTATCCGAACCTCCATTTATAAACAGATTTTTGTTGTCTTCTTTGATGAGGATTTGATCTTTTTCTAAGCTGTTATCAACGATAGTCCCCACATAAATTTTGTGTTTATTTATATTCTGAGAACTTTCATCCACCAATTCCAAATGAACACCAGTAATTTTTTTAATGTAATTTTGAAGAATTTGAGCTGATTGGTAATGATGTTTTGTAGCCGAATCTAAAACCACGATATCGTAGTTTGAACGTCCATCATATACAAGTTCTAGTATATTTTTTTCTTTACATGAAAAGAATAACACAAATAAAGTAATTGGCATCCATAAAAAATTAGAGATACGTTTAAACACTTTCAGCTTTTTCATGAATACTTTTTTAGGGTTATTCTATAACTTCAAAAGAAGATTTAATTACATCTACTGAATTACCACCTACCATCACTTCAAAAGTTCCAGGTTCAACAACGCGATTCATATCACGATTCCAAATGCTTAATTCATTGGGGGATAGGGTAAAGGATATAGTTTGGGTTTCTCCTTTTTTAATGAATACACGCCTGAAGCCTTTAAGTGTTTTCCGGGGAGTTGTAACACTACTGTATGTGTCATTAATGTACAGTTGTACAACTTCCTCTCCATCTAGGTCACCTGTATTTTTAACATCCACAGATACATTCACAGATGCCCCAATTTTAATGCTCCCGGAACTTACTTTTAGGTTGCTATACTCGAATGTAGTGTAACTCAACCCAAAACCAAAAGGGTAAAGGGGGTTTTCACTTTCTTTCACATACCTATGGATACTTGAGGGTTTTTGATTGTAGTATATAGGTAGTTGTCCAACTGATTTTGGTACCGTAATAGGGAGTCTTCCAGCGGGATTATAATCACCAAACAATACATCTGCTATAGCTTTACCTCCAGCTTCACCAGGAAACCATCCTTCTACAATTGCTGGAACATTATTGTTAATCCAGTTTATTGAAAGCGGTCTACCATTTAAAAGTACACAGACTACAGGTGTACCCGTTTTAGTGATTTCTTTTATGAAATCTTCTTGAACACCATGTAAATCTAGCGTTGCAACATCCCTATTTTCTTCAACCAATTCTCTCGACTCGCCTAAAACGACTATGGCAACATCAGCTTTTTTTGCAAGTTCTATGGCAGGTTTCATATTTACTTTTTCAAGATTCCAACGTAAATGTGCTCTGGCTCCCCAGCCCCCTTCCCACATTTCAATACGAACTTTGTAGGTTTTTCCAGCTTCAACATTAGTAGGGGTAGTAACTATATTGGTACCTCCTTTTTTCCAATTATCAATAACCAACTTATCATCAATCCACATTCTAATACCATCGTCTGAACTAAGGCCCAGCCATCCGTTAAACGATTTATTAGCTTTTATAAAACCTGTCCAACGTATTGAAAATTGATCATCATTAACTCCTTCACCAGGAGACCATGGCCAATCGAATTCCAATTGTTTGTCTATTCTAGTTAAAACAGGGGTCCCTTCTAAATTCATATTGTTAAAATATTCACCTTTTAACCCGTTTTGGGATTGGTCTGGTGTTAATAAGCATGGGGATGGAATGACTTGTCCTTTAACTATTAATGGTACGCCTTCATGATATAGTACGTTAGTGTTTTTTCCAAGAACCTCTTTTATGCCTTCAAGAACTGTAATAGCTTTTTTGTTTCTTACAGAATATCCACCCAAACGGGAAGCATCGGCATTAGGTCCTAAAACGGCAACGGTTTTAATGTCTTTTTTAAGAGGCAATGTTTTCTTTTCATTTTTTAACAAACAAATGGATTTTTGCCCAGCCAATAGTGCGAGATCTTGATGCTTTTTGGAGTGAAATCTTTCGTCTATAAGTTTTTGGTTTGTATATGGGTTTTCAAAAAGACCAAGTAAAAACTTTAAGCGTAACACACCTCCAGCGGCTCTATCTATGTGCTGCATAGAAAGCGCATTTTCTGTCACAAGGTCAATAATGGTTTGTTGCCAAAATTCGTTTGTAAAATCATAAAATTGCATGTCTACACCGGCTTTAATAGCTTCCAGGATGCTTTCTTTAGGGGAACTTGTAACATAATGAGTAGTTTGAACATATTTTATAGCTCCAAGATCTGAAATAACAATACCTTTAAAGCCCCATTCTTTTCTTAACACATCGGTAAGCAACCAAGAGTTAACAGCACAAGGAATACCATCCAATTCTGAATAGGCGCACATTGCGCCTAAGGCATTACCTTTAGTGTATGCTTTTTCAAAAACGGACAAAAAATCTTCTCTTGCGGTACGTTGTCCTACAATCACTGGTGACGAATTTCCTCCTGCTTGAGGATAACTATGAACGGCAAAGTGTTTCGGTTCAGCAATAATAGATCTGTCTGAAGATAGCGAGTCGCCTTGGATACCAGTTATCATGGCCAAACCTATTTCTCCAGCCAAATAAGCATCTTCACTAAAAGTTTCTGCAACTCTTCCCCATCTTGGTTCTCTACCTACCCCTAGTACAGGCCCTAATCCATAATGCACACCATGGGCCCGGGCTTCGGTACCCACAACTTGTCCTACTTGAGCCATTAAATCAGTGTCCCAAGTGGCTCCAAGTCCAATACTCATGGGGAAAGCCGTGCTTCCATCGTCTAAATAACCATGAAGCATTTCACACATTATTAATGCAGGAATGCCCCAGCGATTATTTTTAATGACATGAGTTTGTAAATCGTTTATCATTTTGGCAGAACGCGGGTAAATGTCATGGATTGCACCAACCCCTAAATGGTTTCCAATAAGTTTTTGGGTTTTAGTTTCCGAAAATTGCTCATCTTCTTTAAAAGCAGGACCTTTGTACATGTCCATTTGACGTACTTTTTCCTCTAAGCTCATTCTGCTTAATAAATCTTTCACTCTCTCCTCTACATCCAAATTAGAGTCTTGATAAGGGTGTTTTATTGTTTTTTGAGCATTAATTGTTTGAATGACTGTAAGTAAAATTACTAATAGAATATTTGCTTTTTTCATCAATATGAGTATTTTGTTTTATTGTAAATAAAACCTGTTTATTTTAAATTAATTTTTAAAAGTTGCCCATTAACCAGTTTATCATGGGATATAAAGTAACTGTTTAAGTTTTCGTTGTTGATTTGAATATTTTTTATGTGTTTTTTGCCAGTTTTAAAAGAATTGGAAGTTATTACAAGGGTGTTGTTTTTATAATAGCGTTTGTCCAGATGAATAGTGACTTTATCGAAGACTGGTGTGGTAATGGTGTATAAAGGTTTTGCTGGTAATACAGGATAAATACCCATCATACTATAAATTAGCCAAGCACTCATGGTTCCGGTATCGTCATTGCCAGGGAGACCAGCTGGTTTATTGGTAAAATATGTTTTTATGAGATTAGAAACTCGGTCTTGGGTTTTCCATTCATAACCATTTGTAAAATTGTATAAATAGGGATATGCAATATCGGGCTCATTAGCCATATCAAACAGATTTTTTTCAAACACTTCATCTAACTTTTTCACAAATTGATTTTGTCCACCCATACTTCTCATTAGCCATGGTATGTCATGGGAAACCATGAAAGTATATTGCCATGAATTGCCTTCTATAAAGCCAAGGTTTTTTTCAAAATTTGCACCTTTGTTTGGATCGAAAGGGGAGTACCATGAACCGTCATGGTTTTTTGGACGCAACAAGTTGAATTCTTTGTCGAATAAATTTCTATAGGAAATAGAACGTTTTGAGAATAATTTATAATCTTTTGTTTTGCCTAAGGTTTTTGCTAATTGAGCAATAGCAAAGTCAGAAATATTATATTCCTGTGTTGTAGAAACCGACCCACTTTTTGTTGTGGTTGTCGTTAAAAACCCCTTGTTTACATAATCTTTAATTCCAGGACGAAGCGGATTATTTTCTAACTGCATTGCACTTTTACTCATGGCTTCATAGGCTTTTTCTATATCAAAATCATTAATACCTCTTAAATAGGTGTCGGCTATCACAATTCCTGCAGGATCACCAACCATGGTAGTAGTTTCGGTAGCATTGAGCTCCCATTTTGGTAACCAACCACTTTCGTCATAAATGCTTATCATGCTTTTTATCATGTCTGATTGTTGTTTTGGGTAGACCAAGGACATGAGAGAATGCAAGTTTCTATAGGTGTCCCAAAAGGAAAACACTGTAAATCGTGTACCACTAGTATTGGCTGTTTCCCGTTTTGACATAGTAGGGTATTCACCATTAACATCATTTAAAATATTTGGGTGAATGAGTGTGTGGTACAAAGCAGTATAAAAAATGGTCTTGTCGTCTTTAGTGCCACCTTCTACTTCAATTTTGGAGAGTAGATCATTCCAGTAAGTTGATGTCTTTTTATAAATATCTATAAATGTTAACCCTTCTGTTTCTCTCTCTAGGTTTTCTCTTGCATTTTCAATACTTACATAAGACACCCCTATTTTAACCTCAACTTCTGTGGGTTCTTTAAAATTATAGCTAAAATAACTTCCTATGCTATCACCAATAACTTCTTTTCTATATTGCTTGTACAGACGGATTTTACCATTATACCCCATCCATTGGCCTTCTAATCCTTCATATTTTCGAGGTTTTTTCCAGACGCCATATTTATCGGCGGGTTTACTAAACTTTGCTACGAAAAAGACTGGGTAAGATTCATCGGGTTTATAATAACAAAATGACCCCACGTTACGCATACCTTCTACTTCGGTAGGTGATACAATTTTTACAGTTGCTCCTTCTTCATTGGTTAATCCTAAGCCTAAATTGATTAATATGTTTGCCTGGCCTTCAGGGAAATAGTATTTAGAAATACCCGTTCTAGTTGTAGCCGTGGTTTCTACTTTTACCTTATACTTGTTAAGTGTTGTACTGTAATAACCAGGTTTGGCAATTTCAAACGAATAGGGGGAGCCATATTTTACAAAATCAGTTTCTAATTCTCCAGTAGTAGGCATAGTTAGAATAACACCTAAATCAGGACACCCTACCCCACTTAAGTTTACGTGGCTAAATCCTGTTAAAAAAGTGTTTTCATAGACATAAGGATTGGAGAGCCACCGACTATCTTTTTCCATTGGTGCATTTTGTGTTCCAGCCACGTTAAAAGGTGATACACTAACCATACCTCTAGGGGCGATAGCCCCTGGGTTAGTGGCTCCATAATTGGAGGTTCCTATAAATGGATTGACATAATCCTTAGGAGTTTGAGCATACAACTGGTATACAAGAGTAAATAAAAATATGGTAGATAAAAGCTTTAACGATTTAAGTTCTTTAATCAACATCTTTATAATTTTTATGTGTTACTCATTTTTAGTCAACAAAATGGATTTTCCCATAGTTTTAACTTGTAATTCTATTTCAGAATCCTCGTCACTTAAAAATTCGCAATCTAGCGTTAATGAATGATCTCCTTTTGTAATTTCAATAGTATCAATATTTAAATCTATAGTTTTGATAATGTTCCAGTTTTTATCGTACAGAAAGCCTTCATCACCACCTTTGTATTTAAATATCTGGTTGTTGGTTAGGGTTATGGGTAACTGGATTTTCTTATAGTTATCTAACTCTATTATAATATTTTTACATATAGTGGCTTTTGATGGTTTAATGGTAAATACCAACGGTTGCATACCAGATGAATTTTCAAAATTAAATGTTGAATATAAAGGTTCTCCAGGTTGCCTTATTTTTTTTGAATGATTTAAGACGTTAAAGGTAATGGGAAATAGCTTCCAAGAGTTTTCTGAAATGGCTTCTAAATGGTATTCATTTTTTAAATTTTCCATTTCTGTTTTTAAGCTTTCTGGAAAAACTCCAGCTAATCTAGCTTGTTCCCATTGTTTAATCAATTCTAGAATAGCGTTAGATTGTCCATGGGTTTGAATAGTTTCGTGAGATGTAACAAATGCATACCCAGCATCAAAAGCGGCACTTCTGGCAAGCATCCATTCCATATCTTCTAGACTGATTTCAGGAGTCATTCTAAACCAACCTAGCATAGCAGGCATGTAGTTTCTTTTAAAATACGGTTGGTTCTTCATGCGATATTCTGTTTGACTTTCACGAAAACCCGCATACCAAGGTTCACCCCAATTCATTCGGGTGAAGATATGCCAGAAAAAATGTGTGGTTCTACTGGCATCGATAATAAACCCGTCTTTGAGGTCTTCCGATAAATTATTGTACCAAACATAAGGCATCATTGCTTCACCGTAATTGCCTAATCCAGTAGATTTATTGCCCTCTAAACCATCAAAAGAGATTTGCTTCATTCCTGTTTTATTATAGACATCAGCAATATTTTTTGAAAGCACTTTTGTCAACTCAGTATTAGATAAAAATACTTTATAAGGATGATCTAGTAATTTGGCAATTTTGGTTCCTGATTTATGTAACGATGGTTTAGTATCAAAAGCACCACGTTGGCAATCTAATAATTTCCAGGGTTTTTTTTCGGAAACACTACCATATCTAATTAATTCGCTGCCAATCCTTACGGTTCGTAAACTGTTATTTTTAAATTGGTTGAAAAAATCTGGTGATGCTATTTGGATTTCTGTTTGTTTATCATCTGTATCTAGTGTGATTTCAGAACTTCCTACTTCAGCCAATCGCTTATCTGGGATAGGTGTTACATAAGAATCATTTGTGGTAATAAAGTTGGAAAGAGTATGGGAGCCTATTGAAATACCTTCTTTTTTTGCTTTTTCAACACAGGCCTTCATTCCTTTATATCCGTTGGGAAATACTTTATTGTACAATTCAAAATGCCCCCAACTTTCATAAAGCTTTCCGGGATGGTATAAATGTTTTAACCCTGCTTGTTTAGTAATTTCTATGGCTTCATCTATGGTTTCTTCATTAAAGTTCATAATGATGTATGCTGAAGAAGCCTCAGGGACTGTTTTCATCCATTTGCCATTTAGGGTTGGATGTGGCAATCCTTCAGTTAATTCAATGGTCTCAATTGTATTTAAAGCATCATTAGTAGGGACCCCAAAAAGGGCTGTTTTTGAGCCTATTATACCACCGTCGTTGTATTTGGGTGAAACAAACTTATCGTGACCTAGGTTTTCTATAATTCTATCTTCATTTCTATTTCTACAATAGGTTTGTAAGCTTGATCCAGCCTTGGTTGGTTTTGCAGCTTCAATTCGATAAAGAACATGGGGTTTTCCTTCTTCATCGAGGTTAGTGATATCGTTTTGTGAAAACACATCAAATTCAGGCATACAATCGTTTTCATTATACGGATATCCGCCCAACGTTTTTAGATTTAAAGATTGGATTCCAAGGGCAAATTCGTCATTGCGAACAACACCTACAGTTTCACCTATAGTTTCACTAATAGTTGTATGGTAAGGCCCCCAAGTTATCAAATCGATATTATCATTGCCTTTTATACCTGCTAACTCGAAAGTGAAAAAAGTTTCTTTAATCTTAAATTTAATTTCAGCTTGTGTATTTGAAGGATAACTTAAAGTTATTATATCTTCTTTTACTTCCATTGCAGTAGGGTACTCGAAAATATCATCAGTACGAATAGCCATCAAGTAAGATGGGGTACTCCTGTCTAAATAGTTTGTGTTTGTGTGTTTATCAAAAATTCCGATGACCTCTCCACTGCTATTAAACTCAAATTTCAGTGAGTTGTTTTTTAATGTTAAGACTTTATTTTTGTTATTGCACGATGTGATGACAAAAAAACAGCTTAAAATTAATACAGCTAAAAGGTTAAAGTTAAATTTTTTAAGCATGATTATTTTTCTATAGCATCAATTTTAAATACCCATGCGTATTTTGATGTTGGGTTGTTTTGTAAAGATTCAGGAACAATTATTTTAAAACCTTTGTCCTGTTTTTTCCATTTCAAATTTTTGTTGGAACCCATCATTCTTATTCTAGTACCTTTTTTAGGGCTAATGGAATTAACAACAATTTCTGAAGGAACTTTGTTTTCACCTTCTTGAGCTAAATAAAACAAAAATACATTACCCGCTTTATTCTGGGTCATACAGATATTGTTTTCCTTGTAAGGAGAAATGGGTTCTGTTGCATAAATGGCACTACTGTTAACGGTCATCCAATCTCCATATTCTTTTAAAAGATCATAGGCCCCTTGTTGCCATTCGCCTTCTGGACTAGGAGCAATGTTTAGTAATAAGTTTCCACCTTTGGCTACAATATCTACCAACATGTGAATACCCGCTCTACCACTCATATACTTGGCGTTGGGGGTGTAAGACCAGCCACCACCAGAAATGATACAGGACTCCCATGGGTATGGTAAAGTCTTTTCTGGCACACGATTTTCAGGAGTTAAATAGTTTTGGTTTTTACCATGTACAGCTCTATCTACAACAATAAGGCCGGGTTGTTTTTTACGTGCCTTAATAACCAGTTCATCCATTTTTATATCTTGATTAATAATACGGTGTTTTAGATAGCCCTCTTCAGCATTGTCGACAGTATGTTTGTACCATTGGGTTATTTCGGCTTTAGGTGTTTTAGCAACCCAGCCACCATCAAGCCAGAGAATATCCACTTTTCCATAATCGGTCATTAATTCCATGATTTGGTTATGGGTAAATTGAACATACTCATTCCATTTTTCAGGATAATCTACAGGAGAATAATTCACATTTCTGTCTTTAGGTGGAAAATACGGATCCCAATAACTCTTAACATGCCAGTCGGGTTTTGAAAAGTAAGCACCGGTCCATAAGCCTTCTTTTCTAAAAGATTTAAAAATTTCTTTAGTAATATTTGCTTTTGGGTGTGATGAAAATGGCGTATTAGGCGATGTGATTTTGTAATCGGTGTATTTGGAATCGAACATACTAAAACCATCATGATGTTTTGTTGTAAAAACCACATATTTCATCCCAGCATATTTTGCTGCTTTAGCCCATCTGTCTGGGTCGAATTTTACAGGGTTGAAAGTGTTTTGCAATCCTTCATATTCTTTTTTGTAGGCAAAATAATTATTAGGGTTGCTGCCTTTTCTGCGTTCGCACCAACCATATTCCTCTGGACATAAGGACCATGATTCTACAATGCCCCATTGGCTATAGGTCCCCCAATGCATGAGCAGTCCAAATTTTAAATCTTGCCATTCGTCTACTTTTTGAATGACCAAGGGATCGGCTTCTGGAACATAACGTTCATCCTCATAAATGGCTTGTGCAGTCATGCAATTATGTGATACAATTAAAACGATAATTGATGTTAAGATACTATGGATTAAATGTTTCATAAGTGTGGATTTATTGTCTTAATATTTATTTTGATTGCTTAATGAATAAGGCATATTTTCGGTATTAATGCCTCTCTCTTTATTAGGTGATTTGCTCATAATAAAATTGAGTTGCCCTCCTTTAATAAGGTCTTGAAAACGAATAAAATTATGTTCCCAGTCCAAATTGTTCAAATAAGCTGAGTTTATATACATGTGGTCTTCTGAATTATTATTAGCAGTTATAATAAAGGTTTTTCCGTTTTCTAATGTAATGGCCGCTTTTTTGAATAAAGGGCTGCCTAATACATATTGGTCAATGCTTGGCGTAACAGGATAAAATCCTAAAGCACTAAACACATACCAAGCAGAGGTTTGTCCGTTATCTTCATCGCCACAATAGCCATCTGGAGTAGGAGTGTATAATTTAGTTAATACCTTGCGAATTTTTTCTTGGGTTTTGTAGGGTACTCCTGCATAATTGTACAAGTAGATCATATGTTGAATGGGTTGATTGCCATGTGCATAGTTGCCCATATTCATAATCTGCATTTCACGTATTTCATGTATGGTAAAACCGTAGTAGGAATCATCAAAATCAGGGGGCATAGTAAAAACTTCATCTAGTTTAGAAATAAAATTTTCTTTTCCACCCATTAAATCGATTAACCCTTGTACATCATGAAACACGGACCAGGTATAATGTAAGCTATTGCCTTCGGTAAACGCATCACCCCATTTTAAAGGGTTGAAAGGAGACTGAAAACTGCCGTCCTCATTTTTACCACGCATAAGATTGGTTGAGGCATCGAATACCTTTTTATAGTTGTTGGATTGCTCGTAAAATGCATTCGCTACATCCTTTTGGCCGAATTTTTCAGCCATTCTGGCTATGGTGAAGTCGGCATAAGCATATTCTAAAGTACGCGCTGTATTTTCATGGATACCGACATTGTAAGGTACGTAGCCTAAGGTATTGTAGTATTCCAAACCTGCGCGTCCTACCGAGTTAACGGGACGTCCTTCGGAAACTTGGGCGTTTTTTAAAACGGCTTCAAAAAGCACATCTGCATCTTTATCTTTTACGTTACCCTTTAAAAAAGCGTCTGCAATAATTGGAGCAGAGTTGGAACCGATCATGCAATCGCGATGCCCTGGACTGGCCCACTCGGGTAACCAGCCCGATTCTTTATAGGTATTGGCCAAACCTTCCATAATTTGACTGTTCAATTCTGGATACATCAAATTAAAAAATGGGAAAACCGCTCTAAAAGTGTCCCAAAACCCATTATCGGTAAACATATATCCTGGTAGCACTTTGCCGTTATATGGGCTGTAATGCAGGATGTTTCCATCGGCATCGTATTCGTAAAATTTTCTTGGGAATAACAACACGCGATACAAACAGGAATAAAAGGTTCGGATGTTATCTACATTATCATCCTCAATGGTAATGCGATGCAATTCGTTTTCCCAAGCCAATTGTGCTTTTTCTTTGGTCTGCTCGAAAGAATCGTTACCTATTTCTTGCTGTAAATTTAATTCGGCTTGCTCTGGGCTAATAAAGGAGGAGGCGACTTTAACGTGTATCTGTTCGCCATTATTGGTTTTAAAACCAATAATGGCACCTACATGCTCACCTTGACTTCTGCTAGAGTTTTTTTGGAGTTGCCAATCATCCCCCCAAGTATGATTCACTTCAAAATCCTTATCAAATTGAGCCACAAAATAATTGTGAAAATTATCAGGAACACCACCACTGTTATTTCGACAGTAGCCAATTATTTTACGTTCTTTTGGGATGATTTTCACCATGGAGCCTTTAAAGAAAGCATCTAGCATAATATAGGATGAATCGGCTTTTGGGAAAGTGAATTTAAAATGGGCCGCACGTTCGGCAGGGGTAACCTCGGCTGTAATATCGTAATCTGCCAAGTACACACTGTAATAATTCGGTTTTACAATTTCAGCTTTATGCGAAAAATAGGAAGCACGTTCGTCTTCTTTGTATTTTAGATTGCCTGTAACAGCCATTAATGAAAAAGCTGCATAATCGTTTATCCAAGGACTTGGTTGATGGGTCTGTTTAATTCCCCTAATGGTTTTGTCATCGTACTTATAGGTCCAGCCATCACCCATTTTAGAGGTTTGAGGTGTCCAGAAGTTCATGCCCCAAGGTGTGGCTATAGCAGGATAGGTATTACCATTGGATAGACTGAAATCAGAATCGGTACCCATTAATGGGTTGACAAAGTCAACGAGGTTGGTTTTTAAACCGATAACAGTTGTATTACTATCTTTTGTATCCTGTTTACACGATGTAAAAGAAAATAAAACAATAATTAGATATACTTTAAAAATCTTTAAAGAGAACTTCATTTTTAATTACTTTCAATTTTTTGCCCTTCCTCTCTATACAAATCTACTTCGCCATCCAATAACACCGCAATTACAGTAACATTATCATCTTGTACTTTTTCAGGCATGTCTATATATAACAAACCGGGAACAGCACTCCAGTATTGTTTACCAACCACCTGATGTGATAACTTTGTGCCATTGCCAACTACCCATATTCTATTGACCTTGTTTTTAAGTCCTTTTATCAATAAGGGACCATTTGGTTTGTAGTCTACATATAAATACAAAATGTTTTTGTCTTTTGATAGTGCGGTATATCCATTAAAGTGACCATGCGGAATACCTGCTCTAGTCCCATAAATAGCTTCTTTATGTTTGTTGGTCCACTTGCCAATACCTTGTAAAATATCTATTTGTTCTTGTGGAATAGTGCCGTCTGGTTTGGGGCCTATGTCAAGCAGTAAATTCCCTCCCATACTAATACAGTCAACTAAAATACGTATCAATTGGTTTACTGATTTATATTGTTTATCGTTTGGTTGGTAGCCCCATGAGTTATTCATGGTTAAACATAATTCCCAATACTTGTTTTCTGGTTTTGTTACGGGCACACCTTGTTCTGGAGTAGCATAGTCACCATAGCCTTGGAGCCTTGAATTTATAATAGTTGTTGGAGTTCTATCCAACAATAATTGACGAATTTCTTTGGCTTTCCATTTTTCAGCAGATTGCTCCCAATCACCATCAAACCAATATAAATCAGGATCGTAACGTGTTAATTCCTCTATTTGGCCGAAATTATATTTGGTGAATTTTTCCCACCGCTTGGCATCTTCGGTATATCGCTTTTCGCCCCTTAAAAAATTAGGGTAATCAGGGTAAGACCAATCCAATAAGGAATAATATAAGCCTACTTTTAGGTTTTCTTTACGAGCAGCCTTAACAAAAGGTGTTAGCAAATCTTTTTTAGCCTTAGTTTGCTTAACCGTATTCAGATTGCCATATTTAGAGTCCCAAAGGGCAACACCATCATGGTGCTTTGTAGTAATAACTGTGTATTTAGCACCACTTTCCTTAATGATGTTGGCCCAATATTCAGGGTTGTATTTTTTGGCCGTAAAACCGTCTAGTTGTTTCATATAGTCAGAATATTGGATGTATTTATTAAAGAAAGACCAAGATTCATCTATGCCATTAACCGAATAAATACCCCAATGAATAAAAACCCCAAACTTTGCGTCTTTAAACCATTCTAGGCGTTCTTCTTTTGATAGTTCAGTATTTTGGCTTTTTGCTATTAATCCAAAAAGAATAAAAAAAGAGGTTGTTGTAATCTTAAAAAAGTGTTTCATTTTTATTACTGTATTAGAATTTCATCTACAAAAAGCCAAGCATCAGTTCCAGCACCTTCGTGCCAACTAGGTAGTGTTTTAAAATTTTCTACCACTACTCTTAAATATTGGGTTTTTGTATTGGGGATATTAATAGTATATTTTTTTATTTCTGTACCATTCCCATATTGTCCCGTTCTGTTAATTGTAAGTTCTCCTATTTTTCTGAAATCAGAATTTTCGTTTGTTGCTGAATATACCAATATTTTCTTGGGAAAAAGAATCCAATTGGCAACATTTTCCAAACAATTTACGGAAATTTTGTCAATGGTCTTAACCGATTCCAAATCTATTGTTGCATTAATGTCATCACCAGAAAATCCTATCCATTTACCGTCCCTAAACAACTCACTACCTTCTTTAAAATCAAATAATTTATTCCCTCCAGGGTATCTTTCGTCGGGTTGGTTCACTAAGTTGTATTTTGAGACTTGGTGTTTTACCTTAAAAAACTTTTTTTCCAATATATTACTTGGTAACCATCCCTTTTTATATGTTCTTATTTTTAATTGTGCAGGGCGATCTAAGAAAATCTTATCTTGGTAAATAAGTGATGTCGAATCGGGGTCAGTACCATCAAGGGTATAATAGATTTTAACATTTTTGATTTTGGATTGAAGCCTAACAGAAATGGTATCTACAAATAAATTTTTATCCGAAAGGAATGTTGGAGTTTCTAAATTAGAAATTTCAACAAAATTAGTATCTGCTGCGCCATATATTACTGTATCATATTTTGATTTTAACATGGCAATAGCTTTATCGTCGACTTCTGTTTGCCATACATAAATGTGCTTTGGAACAATATTTTCCAAAAGTGTATTCAAACCTTTATTAGTAACTTTGGTATTATATAGGTTTAGGGTTTGAAGTCTTTTGGCATTATATAAAGACTTCAAGGACACGTCAGTAATATCAGTATTGTTTATATGTAATTTTTTAAGATTTTTAAACTTTTTAAAACCAATAGTCATTTCATCTGATAGATTGGTATTGCTTAAGTCCAATTCGATAATTTGGTCTTTAATTTTTTCCAACACTTTTAAGGCGTCTTTACTTAGTTCTGTTTTTTGAAATTTTACACTAAGCTCAGGTTTGTTAGGAACTAATTTAAATATTGAAAAGCCAACACCTTTAACCTTATTGATATCGCTCAATGAAGCCTCTTTAATATTATGGGTTTCAAAAACTAGATATTTTTCGAGTAACTTATTTAATGTATCATTTTCAGTTAAATTAACAACTTTATTTTCAAAATTGGCGTTATGGTTTATCCAATAAGAGATAAGCCATTGCTCTTCTTTAGTTAGTTGAGGTTTTCCCTCTGGAGGCATGTGTTTGTCATCTGACAATGGTAGTGTTATGCTTTTAAATAGTTGACTTTCACTAGCATTTCCTTTTACAATTACTTTACCATGTTTCCCTCCTTTTAAAATGTTTTCGGGAGTGTTTAAAGCTAATTCTCCTTTTCTTTTAGTTGTGTTATGGCATTGAATGCATTTGGAATCCAAAATTTTAAAAACAACATCATCAAATAGTTTCAGGCTGTCTATTTGCTTTATAGGCTTCAATTTGACAGGAGTTTTAGCATATTGGGTTAAAAAATCACTTCCATGAGTCAAGATGCTTCCATAATGACCTGTAATTGTAATACCAATCAATGTTAATACAAAAAATGGTATAAACAGTTTTGAGGTGCGTTTCCTTTTAGATTTACTTAAAAGAAATAGACCTGTAATAAGCAAAGTGGAAATTACGCCTAGCCATAAATGTTTATCTAGTGTATTTAAATCATAACCGCCTTCAAATGATAAAAAATAACCTAGAATACAAGCTAATACTGAAAAAACCAAAGAAAACCCTAAAGCATATTGAATAACTAAACTGGGGTAATTGTTTTTTATGCGTCCAACAATATCTATGAATAGGGTAAGTATAATAGCTCCAATGGGGAGGTGCAAAATAACGGGATGGAATCTGCCTAAAAAAAGTACCACCCTTGATGGTTGAACAAATACGATTAAAACCGTAACAAATACAACGGTAATTGTTAAAATATGTTTCGTTTTTAAAACCTTCATTCAGTTAATAGTTTAAAACCCATTCGTCCATAAATAGCCATGCTTTATTTCCTTTTCCTTCATGCCAGTCTGGAATGGATGATACATTTTTTACTTCTACCTGAACATATTTTATGGGTTCCCCAATGGGGATATCAACATGTTTTAAAGATGGGGCCGAAATACCGTCAATTGATTGTAGGTTGATAGACAACTTCTTAAAATTATTACCATCAACCGATGTTTTTACAGTAATATGTTCTGGAGGGAAAATCCAAGAGCTAGGATCACTTAAATAACCAATAGTTAGAGATTTAACAAACGATTCAATTTTTAATTGTAAGGAAGCATGTGCAATGGTATCAAAACCTAGCCATTGAGTATCCTTAAAATCAACAGTTCCTTTTTTGTTGTTGTTTAATGTCAATGAACCAACACCTTTGTAGCGATCACTTGCATTCGAATGCCAAATAATACTATCAATAGGAATGCCTTTTTTATAAAATACTTTCTCAACAATATCGCTTTCTTTCCAGTCAGGATGATAGGCCTTAAATTTATATGTTCCAGGATTTATAACTTTTATTGGCGAAGTATATAGGTTTGAATTTTCAGAAGGAGATTCACCATTAGTCGTATAGTAAATTTTAGTGCCTTCCAATTTTAAGCTCGCAGTTAAATAAGCTATAGAATCTATTAGTTGATTAGTAGCTTCTAGCCTAGGTTGGGTTATTTGAATTTGATCTTGTTGTAAAAACAGGTTCTCTGGTTTCTGCTTACAATTAAAAAATATAAATGCTAAAAAGCATATTATTACTTTTAGCTTCATACTCTTGATAGTTTAATAGGATAAGTGTTTCCTGAATTCCATTGTGCTACATATACATTTTCGTCTTCGTCTATGCAAACATCATGGGGATATTGGAATAACCTAATAGTTTGGTACAACTCTTCTAAATTACTATTATTGTAGGTGGGTGCTGTTGCTCCTGGACAGGAAACAACCTTATTGTTGTTGTCCATTATTAGTAAGAAACCGGAATCGCTATTAGGTGCTTTTTTCGATTTTAATACGGCAAAATAAATATGGTCTTTATGAATTACAGGTCTACAAATCAATGCCCCAGGAATGTCTATTGATGACATATAGTTGCCATCCAAACTGAAACGCTTCAGTATGTTCATTTCCCTGGCAGAAATTAAAATTGATGGATTGTTTTTATCTCTGTTATCGTAACAAATACCATGTGCATTTAAAAATTGGGAATCACCAGTACCTCGACCACCAAAAATGTTCAATAATTCTCCTTTATGGTTGTAATGCAAGATGTATTGATTTCCATAACCATCGGCGACATAAAAATCACCATTTTCCAAAACGGTTGTTTCGGTTGGTTTAAACTCTTCTTTAGCATTGTATTTCCCGGTTTCTTTTGGATAATCTATTTCAAAAATAACTTTACCATCAATAGTAGTTTTAATGATTTGATGTCTTTCATAATCGGTAATTAATAGAAAATCTTCACCGTTTTCTTTGCATAAAGTTAAACCATGACCACCAGGAAATTGAGTGCCCCATGTTTCCAATAATTTGCCCGACTTATCATAGATGATAATATTGTTTTTAGTGTGATTGGTTAGCAAGACAATACGCCCTTTTGAGTCCTGAACCATTTCATGACAATCTTTTACTGGAGTTTTTAATGGATCTAAATTCCCCCAGTTCATATTAACTTTATATTGATGTGAATTATGCCCAATAATAATATCTTTGTTGTCACTAAAAGAAAAAGCATTACTATACAAAGGGGACAATAAGATACCCAACGATGCACAGGATGATTGTTTTAAAAAGATTCTACGGCTCATGATTATGTAAGTATATCGTTAATAACATGACCAGACACATCTGTAAGTCTGAATCGTCTGCCTTGGTGTTTGTAAGTAAACTTGGTGTGGTCAATACCCATTTGGTGCATTATAGTAGCTTGCAAATCGTGTACATGCATAGGGTCCTTAGCAATGTTATATCCAAAATCATCAGTTTCACCATAGGTAAATCCGGGTTTTACGCCACCGCCGGCCATGAACATGGTAAAACATTTAGGATGATGGTCCCTACCATAATTGATGTCAGTTAAAGTGCCTTGACTGTAATTGGTCCTGCCAAACTCACCACCCCATACCACAAGTGTATCTTCAAGTAACCCACGTTGTTTTAGGTCCAGAATTAAAGCCGCTGTAGCTTGGTCGATGTCTCTTGCTTGTCTTTCTATTTGAGATGGCAAATCGAAATGCTGGTCCCAACCCATATGATAAAGTTGAACAAATCGCACGTCTTTTTCAACTAATCGTCTTGCTAGCAAACAATTTGAGGCATAGGTGCCTGGAGTTGTACAATTGGCACCGTACATTTTTATAATATGCTCTGGCTCATCATCTATGTTCATTGTTTCAGGAACAGATGTTTGCATACGGTATGCCATTTCATATTGTGCAATACGACTATTGATTTCTGGATCACCAAATTCTTCTTCCTGCTTATGGTTGAGCTCACTTATATAATCTAACATTTTTCTACGTTCACCTCGGGTCATACCTTCGGGATCTTTAAGGTATAATACAGGATCCTTGCCTGATCTAAACTGTACGCCTTGATGTAATGAGCTTAAAAAACCATTACCCCAAAGGCGTGAATACAGAGGTTGTGAAAATGGACGCCCAGTACCTCGCGATAATAATACTGTAAACGCAGGTAGGTTTTCATTTAAGCTACCAAGGCCATAACTAAACCAAGAGCCCATACTAGGTCTTCCTGTTTGCTGAGATCCCGTTTGAAAAAAGGTGATGGCGGGATCGTGGTTAATAGCTTCAGTATGCATGGATTTAATGAAACATAGCTCATCTACTATTTTGGCAGTATATGGCATTAGGTCACTCACCCAAGCCCTGGATTCTCCATATTGGTTAAATTTAAAAAGGCTTCCAACTAAAGGAAAACGTTCTTGACCAGAGGTCATCCCTGTTAACCGTTGCCCTTTCCTTACCGAGTCTGGAAGGTCTTGACCTCGCATTTTATCAAGTAACGGCTTATAATCAAAAAGCTCTAATTGGGATGGACCACCACTCTGGAAAAGATATATGATTCTTTTTGCTTTAGGAGCAAAATGAGGTAAGTTTAATCCTAAAGAACTATTTAACTGTTCTTGACCAGAAAAGCTGGAAAAAGGATCCAGTAATGAAGCCGCAGCTAAACCTCCAATACCAAATCCAAGTTTTTTAAGAAAATGTCTTCGGTTGTTATTAATAAAATGTTTGCTTAACTCATCCATGGTATTATCCTTTTACAATCGCTTCATCAAGATTAAAAATTAAACTGGTTAATACAATATATGCATATAGCTCTTTGTTGTTTTCTTCAGTATTGGATATTATTGTGCCTTGAGAATTTAGTTCAAAAGTTTCTTTTGATGATTCTAAATAGTCCAACAGTTTATCGGTTTCATCTTTTTGTGGGTAACGCGATGTTATTTTTCTAAAAATTCTTTTTATACGTTCTTCATCGTTCAATGAATCTAAATCAAGTATATCTTGTGCTAAATGTTCAGAAGCTTCAATTAATTGGGGGTCATTTAACATTACCAAGGCTTGAAGTGGTGTGCTTGTTTTTTGGCGCTTGACCGAACAAATATCTCGTGTTGCGGCATCAAAGGTAATCATGGCCGGAGGGGGGACTGTCCGTTTCCAAAACGTGTACAAGCTTCTTCTATACTTATTTTCACCTGAATCCATAATGTACTTTGTTAGTCCTTGGCCAGATGTAGTTTCTGCCCACAAGCCCTCTGGTTGAAATGGTTTTACGCTAGGCCCACCAATTTTATCAACTAAAAGACCGCTTAATGCTAATGCATTGTCTCGTACCATTTCGGCGGTTAACTTACTTCTTGAACTTCGAGCCAGTAATAGATTGTCAGGATCTATTTCTAATAGTTCGGGTGTTGCTTTTGAGGTTTGTTGATAGGTGCTGGACATGACCATCATTTTAATCATTTGTTTCATATCCCAGCCTTTTTCCCTAAAGGTAACTGCCAACCAGTCTAATAATTCAGGGTGTGTAGGTAAAGCACCTTGGTTGCCAAAATCATCGACAGTAGAAACAATTCCTGTTCCAAAAATTTGCTGCCATATTCTGTTAATGGCGACCCTAGCTGTTAAAGGGTTTTTTTCGTCGAAAAGCCATTGGACTAATCCTAGTCTGTTTTTAGGGAGAGTTTCAGGAAATGATAAGATAGCATCTGGTGTTCCTGTACTTACTTTATCAGTAGGAGCGTTATATTGACCTCTTTTTAAGATATAGGTTTGCCTGTCTGGAGCACCATCTTTCATAACCATTAGCCTAATTTCAGGGATGGAATCAGGCTTATTTATAAAAGACAAACTTTCTTCAATTTCTTTATTTGTTATCTTAATATTAGGTTCTGGAATTTCATCATATTCAATTCTACCTTTTTCATCTACTTTATTAAAGAACCCATAAATGCTATAAAATTCTTTTTGTGATATTGGATCGTATTTATGATCATGACATCTTGCACATTCCATAGTTAAACCCAATAGAGCTGTAGAGGTTGTATTGGTACGATCCATAACGTACTCAACTCTGTATTCTTCATCAATTACACCACCTTCTTGTGTAATTTTATGATTTCTGTTAAATCCCGTAGCGACAATTTGTTCTAATGTTGGATTAGGTAGGAGGTCACCAGCGATTTGCCATTTAATAAATTCGTCATAAGATAAATTTTCATTAAATGCATGGATTACCCAATCACGCCATGGCCACATGACTCGTTCCAAATCGTCCTGATAACCATGAGTGTCTGCATAACGAGCTATATCAAGCCAATTCGATGCCATACGTTCTCCATAGGCTTTGGACGCCAAGAGTTTATCAACGACTTTTTCATAAGCATTTTCATCTTGATTCGATAAAAATTCGTCAATAGCTGCAAGTGAGGGAGGCAAACCTGTTAGGTCGAAATAAACTTTCCTAATTAATTTTTCTTTTGATGCTTTTTCAGAAGGAGTTAACCCTTTTTCATCCAAATGTTTTAAAATGAAATAATCTATTTCGTTGCTTGGCCAATTTGTAATAGAAACTTTAGGAATCTCTGGTTTAGCTGGAGGAATAAAAGACCAATGATCTTTCCATTCAGCGCCTTGTTCTACCCATTTGGTAAGAATCTTTTTTTCGTAATCCGATAATTTTAGGTTTGAATCTGGGGGAGGCATGACTTTTTCAGGATCTTGACTATTGATTTTATGAACCAACTGGCTTGCTTCAATATTGTTAGGTACAATGGCATATCTATCTAAATGTTCACCGATAGCTGCATAAGCGCCTTCTTTTGTGTCTAAACGTAATCCTGCTTCTCGAGTGCCTTCATCAGGTCCATGGCATAAATAACAGCGATCTGAAAGAATGGGTTTTACATGAAAAATGTAATCGATGGCTTGGGGGAGTTCAACATTGGAGCTGGAAGTACTTGAGCTGTGGTTTGATAGGGTATTGCCTAGTGCTGTGTAATCAACATTGGTTCTACTGAGTTTATATTTAATCAGCAGTAAAAGAGTGAATGGTATTATAAAATACAATGCTAGCTTTAACGATCTTAAGGTTTTAGGATTAAACATTGTAATGTATTGTTAATTAATATATTAATTTAAAAAAATCAAATAATATTATGATAAAACTTATAGTTTTAACAAATGAACCCATAATATGGGGTTTATGTATAAAATATACAAAAAAATTTCGACGAATAACAGTGAGTTATAGCTGAAAACATTATAATTACTCTATTGTGATTTCATCCACAAATAACCAAGCCCCTCCACCATTAGGAGTTTTTTTTAGGCTTTTAGCTATAACCTTTACATATCTCGATGTTCTTTTTTCAAATGCAATGGTAAAATCTTTAAGCACTATCTCAGCATTTGAATTAAAAGGTCTATTTATTTTACCAACACTATTAAACTTTTTTCCATCGTTAGATAGTAGAACCTCTATATGAGTTGGGAAGTAAATCGCCGGCCCTTGATTTTCCATTGAGCCCACGCTTACTTTACTAACTTCGGTTGTTTTTTCTAGGTCGATAACCAACTCCATGTCATTACCTATCCATGCTTGCCATTGGCCATCATGAAAGTTTTTAGAACCTCTAACGATATTGTTCATGTTGTTAGTACCGGCGCCTTGATAGCTGTTGCTGTATTTGGTAATATAATTTACGGGTTTGCCAACACCTTTATGGTAATTAAATGTTTTTTCAAAAACTTTACCTATCGGTTTGTTGTTTTCATATAAGGACGCTTCAATCGTAGTGGTCTTTGTAATTTCAATAGGAGTTTGGTAGGGAATAGCCATATTGTTTACATCGGTTCCGTCTAAAGTGTAACGTATATCGGGATTAGGGAATTCATTTTTAAGTGTAACGGATATTACATTTGTATTATTGTTAACATGTGTTTCGGCAGAAATATTATAAGCACTTTTGGCATAATTAATGCCTTGGTATTCTAGGCGCTTAAACATAGGTGTTAATCGGGTGGTGAATTCTTCCCAATTTCTATCCGCCTTAGGACTCCAAAGGGTTTCGGATAAAGCCACTAATCTTGGAAAAATCATATATTCTGAATGTGATGTGGTAGACACATATTCTGCCCATAAATTAGCTTGCCCACCTAATACGTGATGAGCTTGTTTTTCGGTCATGGATTCAACAACGGGGTCAAAATCATACACTTTACTAATTGGAGTATAACCACCCCAAGCTTTGGGTTCGGTATCCATATCTCCTTGGTAATGGTCAAAATAGCAATGTGACCCGGGAGTCATCACCACATCGTGTCCTTCGGACGATGCTTCCAAGCCACCTTTAACACCGCGCCAACTCATTACCGCTGCCCCAGGAGCCAAACCACCTTCTAGAATTTCATCCCAACCAATTAAAACACGCCCTTTATAGCTAATAAATCGTTCCATGCGTTTAATAAAATAACTCTGTAGTTCTTCAACATTTTCCAAGCCTTCCGTTTTCATTCTTTTTTGGCAATGCTTACAGGTTTTCCAATTGGTTTTGGTTGCTTCATCTCCACCAACATGAATATACTTTGAGGGGAATAAACCCATAACTTCTGTTAAAACGTTTTCTAAAAATTCAAATGTAGATTCTTTTCCAGCACAGAAAATATCTGTTATTGGCCAAAGTCCTCCTGAAGGAACAGCTACCGGTTTCTCTAAACAAGATAACTCTGGGTATGATGCAATAGCGCTTGTAACATGGGCTGGCATTTCAATTTCAGGTACTACCGTAACCCCTCGTGATTGAGCATAAGCAACAATATCTTTAATATCTTCTTGAGTAAGGAAACCACCATAGGTTCCTTTTTCTTCTGGTTTTGGAGTGTGTCTGGCATTCCAAGGTTTGTCTTCTTGGTTTACCCTAAAAGCTCCTACTTCGGTAAGTTTTGGATATTGTTTTATTTCAATGCGCCAACCTTGATCATCCACTAAATGTAGGTGCAAGGTGTTCATTTTTAAATAGGCCAAGCGATCTATAGTCTGCTTAATATAGTCTTTTTCAAAAAAATGTCGAGATAGGTCCAACATTAAGCCCCGCCATTTGAAACGTGGAGAATCGGTGATGTTGACATTTGGAATTACCCATGCTACAGACTCAATATTGTTTTGGCTTTCAATTTCGGCAGGCAATAATTGTCGCAAAGTCTCAGAGCCATATATAAACCCTGAAAAACTATTGGCTTCAACGGTAATGCTTTTACTGTTTACATTTAATTGATATGCCTCATTTTGTAAATCTTCGTTTAGTTTAAACTGAATAAAGTTTGATGATGGTGGCATTTTAACTACTTCTAGATCTAAGCTTGCTGCGATTTTTAATCTGTTTAATAAAATACCTGCGGCCTGTAATTGAGCATCATTAGTAACATAAACCTTTGTATTTTTATTAAAGCTAAAGCTGCCTTGTTCAAGGGTTAATGTTGTTGGCTTTGGTATGACCTTAATATCATTTATGGTAAATGTTTTTTTGGGTTTACTTTGACATCCCATGAATACTGTCACAAAAAAGATTGTAACTATTGATTTTATTGTAAAATAGGTTTTATTTTTCATCCCAAGTCATTTTATATGTAGCATCCTCCATTCTGTTACCGTTATCCTTGTCGTAAACCGCATAGTCAAAGCCGGAACGCAAGCTGTACCCACCATGTTCCCCTTGTTTGTTAATGGCAATAAAGCCTACTTGAAGGTATTCCATGTCAGGATGGTTTTTGTGTTTGTTGTAAATGCGTTCTACAATTATTTTACAAGCTTCGGTAGGGGATTTCCCCATTCGCATTTGTTCTACAACCATAGCGCTTCCAGCGGTTCGAATAACAGCTTCCCCAAGACCGGTAGCTGCTGCTGCTCCAACTTCATTGTCTAAAAATAATCCTGCACCAATGATTGGTGAATCGCCAACACGACCATGCATTTTCCATGCAGCTCCACTAGTTGTGCAGGCTCCGGATAGATTTCCGTTGTCATCTAACACCAGCATACTTATAGTGTCATGGTTTTCTATATTTATAACAGGTTTATATTTTGACTTTTTCAACCAGTTTTTCCAATCTTCTTCAGATTTTGGGGTTAATAGATTTTCTTCTTTGAATCCTTGAGATAGTGCAAATTGAAGGGCTCCTTCACCTGAAAGCATGACATGTGGAGTTTCTTCCATCACTTTTCTAGCTACCGAAATAGGGTGCTTAATACCTTGTAAGAAGGATACTGACCCACAATTACTGTTAGCGTCCATAATGCAAGCGTCTAAAGTTACCTTTCCCTCACGGTCTGGCAATCCGCCATAACCTACGCTACGCTCGTTAGGGTCACCTTCGGGAACTCTTACGCCAGCTTCAACAGCATCAATACCTGTACCTCCATTGGTAAGGGTTTTCCAAGCAGCTTCATTGGCAGGCAGACCATGTTTCCAAGTGGCTATAATTAAAGGTTTTTGTGTTTTTTTTACTAAAAGAGGTTCAGTTTTTTCATCATCTTTAGCAAGTTCTTTGCAGCTTACCATAGCACTTATACCCATTGAGCCTAAAGCCGCTTTCTTTATAAAATCTCTTCTGTTTGCCATGCTTTTTATTTTTATCATTATATTCTAACTACAGTTTTAATGATGCTTTTACTTCCTTTATAGCCTGTAAATATTCAGGCGTTAGTGCGGGGCCATCAAAAAATGTAACACCTTTGGCGCCATTATCTATTGCTAATCTTATAGCTTCTTTTAATTCATCGCCCGAAGTGAAAGGCGGTAAATAAATGCCTGTGTTAAGCCCCACATTTTTAGCTTCTAAATCGGCGACACCTTGTTTGGTGGCATAACCAATCCAATCGATTTCCTCATTGTAAAAGCTGTGGTAAATCATGGGGTATACTTCATCAATATCCCATTTATCCCAACGCTGGCGCACCATATGATCTGCCATTTCGGGATACGGAAATACTGCTGCGGTTAATTTTTTATTGT
Source organism: Aestuariivivens sp. NBU2969 (assembly GCF_019931125.1). Classification (NCBI taxonomy): domain Bacteria; kingdom Pseudomonadati; phylum Bacteroidota; class Flavobacteriia; order Flavobacteriales; family Flavobacteriaceae; genus Aestuariivivens; species Aestuariivivens sp. NBU2969. The sequence goes on along the minus strand of NZ_JAIOUU010000007.1, from coordinate 89,757 downwards.
TTTTATTTACAATTTTATAGGCATCATCTACCAAGGCCTTAATAGCATTTAAGCGGAAGTTTTTCCATTCCATATCTATAGCTGTATTTTTAATTTCCCTAGGGTTTTTATGGTGCATATTTTCAAAAGCTTCCACACATACATCACAATAACAAAAATCGTATTCTGGTAATTCTTCATCCTGAACCAAATTATACTTAGGCAATAACCCAATAGGCAAGAAGATATCTGGAAAACGTATATAATCTAAATGTACACTTTCAATACCATCGACCTTAGCCAGTCCCTCAACCAAACCTAAAATATGGTTTCTAGAAGCTTCTCTGGTAGGACATAACCATTGGTAGTAGCCCACATAGGGGCGCGTATCGTGGCAAGATTTACCGTCGCGACTTACTTGGTACCATTCTGGGTGTTTTAAAGCTACGGTGTCTCCTGGGCGGTTCACCGCCATAATCCAAGCATGGACTTTTAAGCCTACTTTTGTTGCTATAGGTACCAGTCGCTCTAATTCTATTGGATCGGTGCCAGTGTTTATAAGCACTTCATCTATGCCGGCATCTTTATATTTTTTGAATTCAGCAGCGTAATCTTCATTTGATTTGTTTTTATTGGATGTAATCCAAGTGCCAAATTCAAATGCAGGGATTTCAATACTTGATGTTTCAGCTATTTCTTGTTTATCTCCTTTTTTTTGGTTACATGCAGTAATACTAAGAAATAGTATAGTGAACAATAAATGTATGGTTTTCATTTTCTTTGAACTTAAGTTTATTTCATGTTTTTATAAAGTGCATCGAGCAGCTCTTGGTCTTTATCCAGACTGTATTCCCAAAACATAGTGCCCCCCAATCCATTTTGTTTGATATAATTTGTTTTTAGTTGAATTTCTTTTGGAGTTTCCCAAGAAATAAAAATACTGTCGTTAGCATTCCATAAATAGGATGCTTTGGCTGAGTCATCATAACCTTTTTGGTACTTTCCCGATTTCATTTTTTCAAGAATATCCCAGTAAGGTACAATCATTCCTGTAGACATAGCGGTTTGATAGAGACCGTTATTCCCTATAGATACTTTTTCCCACATTCTCCCATAAAACGGAATCCCCATGATTAGTTTTTCAGCGGGTACACCTGCTTTTATATGTCGGTTAATGGCTTCCTGTCCACTATTACCCATGAATTTTTCTTTTTCTGAAGGATATAAATTGGCATGATGACCCGTTTGATAGTGCCAACCATGATAAAAATCATAACACATTACATTGATAAAATCTAGGTATTGATGTGCTTTCTCTAAATTGGTATGGTCAATATAATTTTGGTCTGCTCCAGTTGCAATAGTAAGCAGGTAATGAGTTTGGTCTGTTTTTCCAACCTTATCCAACTGCTTTCTAACTTCAGCAAGGAGCAGAGTGAAGTTTTCTTTATCTGAGGGTCTAAAGGCATTGTCTTCACCACGTTGTCCAGGGTATTCCCAATCTAAATCTATGCCATCAAACCCGTGTTTTTTCATAAGTGCTACACTATTAATTGCAAATTGCAACCTCGTTTCAGGGTAAGCAGCAACATGTGAAAACTTATCGGACCATACCCATCCGCCAATAGAATACAGTACCTTTAAATCTGGATTCTTTTTTTTAAGGGCTATCAGTTTTGAGATTTTGGAGGAATCTATATCCAATTCGAACTTTGGATATCCATCAACAATATTCGCAAAGGCATAATTAATATGGGTAAGTTTAGTAGCATCGACCTGTGCGGGATCAAAATCTTCGTAACCCGCAACATAACCAATAATTTTTAAGTTTTCAACAGATTTTATTTTGATGTTTTTAGGTTTTGAACAAGCAAAAACAAGTATAAATAAACTAAAATAGGTAATTGATTTTATGGATGTTATAATAAACCTCATATAATTAATGACTACAGTTTTATTGTGATTTGAATTTTCCTTCCTGATTAATGATTAGCATTTTTTTTGTAAAAGGGCTTTTTACCGAGATATTATAGCCAAAATTATGAGTTTCTAATATTGGGTATAAGATTTCACTATCTATTGTAACAGCAGAAGGCGTTAAATTTTCAATTGAGTTAGCCCATTTTTTATTGATTTCATGATATTTTTTCTGTGCACGATATAACTTAAATAACTCCCATTTTATTTTTTCATCCTGTGGAATGATAAAATGATCTGTTTGGCCAATTTTCTTTGTAGAAAAATACACATAGCCCCATTTTTCTGGTTCGTGCATATTGATAACTCCTATGGGCGACCATACCCAATTGTATTCATGTAGGTAGTCGCCATTATCGTCTTTTTTTCTGGAATATTTGCCATTTTCTAAGCTGTAATTCCAATTAACCCTAGAAAAATTAACTCGAAAAAACCGATCTCTAGGTACGGCATCCTCGTAGTATGAAGTCTTATATACATCCCATGGAATGGCAATTTCCAATGTCCAACCTTCATCAATGTCATTAGGGTCATTTAAGGTACCGTGAATCTGCACAGCCGATTTCAATCCAGTCGTTTCATAATCGTTAAGAACAACATTATTCTCTCTATAGGGTTTTGTAATGAACAGGTCCCAAACTGTATTAAGTGCGTTTATTTCCGTTTCGTAGTAGTTATAGGTATCGCCATCGGGATCTACAAATACTTCAAAGTCATTATTGTAAAAAATAACGGCATCGTGTTTTTTAATGTCAGCCCATACGTGGGGTTCTTCAATATTAGCAAAGATGTAAAAGTAGGTCTCATCCCAAAGCATTTTAACTTTGGTTTTGTATTTTGGAGTCACTATACCTTCAATATCTATAAAGTCGTTAGTCCATTTGGCTTTTTGCCAACTTGTTTCATCTGCTTTCCCATCAATTGTTATGGTTTCCTGTGTTTTATGAGCAACATAAGTTTGAGGTACAATATCTTGTTTGGTTTGGGCACAACTTAGTATGGAATAGGAACCAAGGGCTACCACTAAAAACGTAAACTTTATTTGCTTTATAAACACTTTAGACACTTTTTAACTTTAAACACTTCAATATTCTTTATAAACTATTGCTTTTAGTAAACTCGATAATTTCACTTATTTTTCCAAAAGCAAGAGCTACTACTGTATCGGCAGCACCATAATAGACCGCTAATTTATCTTCTTCAATATCATGTAATGCGGCACAAGGAAATACAACATTGGGAACGTCGCCTACCATTTCGTAATCTACTGCTGGGCCTAACAAATATGGTTGTGTTCTGTGTTTGACATTATTGGGCTCATTTTCGTCAAGTAATGCTGCTCCCATAGCATAGCGAAATCCGTTGCAGGTAGTAATCACTCCATGATAAATCATCAACCAACCTTCATGGGTTAATATAGGAATTGGTCCTGCACCAATTTTTGTGCATTGCCACGCACTGTCTTCAAAAGGAGTAGCTTTCATTACGCACCGATGTTCACCCCAGTATTTCATATCGGGACTGTAGCTTATATAAATATCACCAAAAGGTGTATGTCCGTTATCACTAGGGCGACTTAGCATGGCATATTTTCCGTTTATTTTCTTAGGAAATAACACACCATTTCTATTAAAAGGTAAAAAGGCATTTTCACATTGAAAAAATTCCTTGAAATCGAACGTATAAGCAATACCTATAGTTGGTCCGTGATATCCGTTGCACCATGTAATCCAATAGCGATCTTCAATAAAAACCACACGCGGGTCGTATTTGTAATCAGAATCAATCATTTGGGTATTCCCAGCTTTCATTTCAATTGGCTGATGGTTGATATCCCAATGAATACCGTCTTTGCTAAATCCAGCAAAAATGTTCATTTGTACTGCTTTATTATCACACCTAAAAACGCCAGCATAACCATCTTTAAAAGGGACAACAGCACTATTAAAAATACTATTGGATGTTGGGATATGATAACGTTCTATAATAGGATTTTCAGAATACCGCCACATCACGTCGTTACAGTTTTTAGGTCTATCTTGCCAAGGAATGGAGTTCATAAATATGTAGTTAATTTTGTTGTCTTATCTTGATTTAGTTCTTGATGCTATACCTAAGCAAGTCCGGAATCATTCGAAAAGACATTTAGTTTTTTATTCAGTTCTTAATTTTTATATTTTTTAACCTTGTCTAACCAAGTGAATTTTAAAATTACTGAAGTTATAACAAATAACATTAGTGTCCAAAGGGCTTTAGGGTAGGCTCTAACCATAAAATATATAGGTAATAGAATCATGCTGGATTGCCATACAATGCCAATAACACAATTAATCATGTCGCTAATAAAATTGTTGTTTTTGGTAATGGTACCATCTTCATTATTAAGAGCCTTATATACTGGATTCCACCACCCCCAAGGTCTAACGTTGTTATAAAAGCTTTTAAGGGTTTCCATATTGGTTGCAGGAGTAAGCCAAGTGCCCAAAAAAGATCCCAATAGTGAGACAAAGAATAATATAGGGAAGACATAAATTGGGGGTATTTGCGCTAGGTCGTAAAGCCATGTGTCGATCTCAAAATTTGTTTTGTTCAAATCCAATAAATACTGAAGGGTTGCAATAATTAAACCGCTTAGCATTCCCCAAAAATAACCCCATCCATTAAAGCGCCACCAAACCCATTTTAAAAAGTTGGCCGCCACGTAACCTCCATACAATGCACTGGTAATCCATAGGGTTAAGGAATTAATAGACTCTGCAAAAAACCCCATAACAACCCCTATAATTACTATTGCAAACGATGCCAAATGGCTTGCTTTTACATAGTGTTTTGCCGAAGCTTCCGGTTTAAAATACTTTTTATAGATATCGTTTACAATATACGCGGGGCCAGAATTTACAAATGCTGAAAAAGTACTCATAAATGCTGCTAATAAACCGGCCAGCAATAATCCTTTAACACCTACAGGTACGTGAAAATTAATCACTTTTGGCAGAATAATTTCCAGATCGTTAGAACTAACACCAGATAAGGTGCTCATTTCAGGTGTTAAGAACACAAGCCCTATAACCACAATTCCTCCTATTAGCAAATAACGTGGAATGAATAAAATAAGATTTGTAAACCCACTCATATAGGCTGCTTCTTTTACCGATCTTGTTGATAGTATCCGTTGCATATCGTAGCTTGGTGTTGGACCTGCGATACTGGCAAAGAATCCTTTAAATAAGGACATGCCTATAAAAGCCCCAAACATTTTATAACCTTGGGAATCGATTAAATCATTAAAGGCTTGGAGTTTGCCATCCCAAAAGCCTTCTAGTTCCCAGCCAAAGAGAATGGAGTTCCATTCTGCAGGAATAATAGACGTAATTTGGGCATCACTAATGGTGAAAAACGCATAAACAGCTACCAATACACCAGCTAAGACCATAATAATGTATTGCAATACTTCGGTAGCTACAACAGAAAACATTCCGCCTTTAATGGTGTAGATGGTGGTTAAAAATATAATAATGAGAGCATAGCTTTGCTCAGAAGTTAGCAAGATGCCATTTCCCAAAGAGATGCTTAAGTCCCAAGGTAAAATAATAGTCATAAATTTACCAACACCTTCAAAGAAATAGGCAATAAAACCTATGGAAGCAATAATGGCAAATATAGCTACTATTAAGTGAGATGCTCTTCCGGCCCTATCATCACCAAAACGGGTCAGAATCCATTCTGAACCTGTCATAATATTCGACCGACGAATCCAAGCGGCCAAAAAAATCATGATAAAGATTTGGTTCCAAATAGGCCAAATCCACATAAACATAAAACTTTTGGCACCATACAAAAACAGAATACCGACCATCCATGCCGTACCAGACACATCAAACATACCCGAACCATTACTTAACCCTAAATAATACCATTTAATACTGTTGCCCCCCAAAAAATAAGAGTCTAATCCTTTAGAGGCTTTTTTTGAAATCCAGATACCTACCCCCAAAGTTAAGGCGATGTATATTATTATAATGGAGATGTCGATACTGTTCATACTGTTGGTTTATCGGTTGGTATTTTGATGTTTTTATTTAGCAGGTTACTTCACTTGGTTAGTAATGATATTTTATAATCCATCAATCAACTCCCCAATTCTTATTTGGGGTATTTCCCATTACAAAATGAAGTCTGCCTCCTTCTATAATTTGTTGATGTGAAATTGAGGTTTGGTTAAAATCTTCACCATTTAAGGTAGCCGATTGAATATAAATATTCTCATTTGAAACACCTTCAGCTTCGATAATAAATGTTTTTTTTCCTAAAAGATTAAGAGTTGCTTTTTCAAAAATAGGACTACCAATTTCGTATTTGGTTGAAGCTGGATTCATAGGATACAAACCAATAGAACTTAAGGCATACCATGCACTCATTTGTCCGCAATCCTCATTGCCGCTCAGTCCGTTAGGAGAGGTGTTGTACTGGGTATCCATAATTTGTCTTGCCCAATATTGCGTGCGCCATGGTTTATTGGCATGGTTAAACATGTAGGCAATATGGTGGCTGGGTTCATTTCCGTGGGCATATTGACCAATAAGCCCCGAAATATCTGCTGAAATATTATCACCTGTAATTTCAGAACTTTCTGTAAAGAGTTGTTCTAAACGTTGGGTAAAAATATCGTTACCACCGTGCAACTGTGCCAAATCTTCAACAGCGTGAGGGACGAACCAACTATGCTGCCATGCATTACCTTCGGTATAGTCCGTGTGCTCTCTATGGTTAGAATGTTTAGGGTCAAAAGGTTCGTTCCATGAGTTGCCATCCACCGATTTTCCTCTCATAAAACCTGTTTCTTTGTCAAATAAATGTCTGTATGCTTTTGATCTATTCAAGAAAAAGTTATAATCATCGTCCTTTCCTAATGCTTTGGCCATTTGTGCCACACACCAATCATCATAAGCAAACTCCAAAGAGATGGTTACTGATTCATCCAATAAGCTAAACGGAATATAGCCATGCTTCTTATAGTGGTTTAATCCACGTTCGTCCTGCATCATAGTATTTTTCATGGCTTCATAGGCTTTTTCGGCATCAAATCCTTTTATCCCTTTTTTATAGGCTTCAGCTATTACCGGAATGGAATGGTAACCAGTCATGGTGTTGGTCTCGTTCGCATAAAGTGTCCATACCGGAAGAATCTTTTTGGTTTCGTAGTATGCTAACATAGAGTTAATGATATCAGAAACCTTTTCAGGTGCAGTTAAGGTTAAAAGCGGATGCTCTGCCCGAAAAGTGTCCCAAAGTGATAGGGTTGAATAGGCTGTATAACCTTCTGCTATTACAATGGAATCATTTTCTTTTCTAAATGCACCATTTTTATCGCTAAAAGTTACCGGTGCCACTTGGGCGTGGTACATAGCTGTATAAAATATAGTTTTTAATGAATCAACAGGTGTTTCGACAGTGATTATAGACAAAGCTTTTTCCCAATCTGCTTCAGCTTCTTTTTTAATTGTATCGAATTCAAAACCGCCGTCTCGCATATTGTCTTTTGCATTGGCAATATTAACAGACGATAAGGATACTTTGACCAACAATTCTTGAGTGTTATTAGCATCAAAAAATAGTTGTGTTGAAGTTTTAGTGCCTTCGGAAGTTTGTTCTCCCTTTTTGTTTCCGTCAACAAACATATGATGTTTGGTTATTGGTTTTGAGAATTTCGCCACAAAAAACACTTTTTGGTTTCGAGCCCAACCTTTACTAAAACGGTAACCAGAAATAGTATGGTCGTTTTCTATATTAATAGCAGATTCAATGGCTGTATCCCAGTTAATTGCAAACCCCAAATCAATTACAACCGATTGTGTATCGTCTTTTTTAAAGGTGTATTTATGATAAGCAGTTCGTTTTGAGGTAGTTAATTCTACATTTACATCATGATCTTCCAAAAACAATTGATAGTACCCGGGAGTAGCGGTTTCGTTGTTATGATTGTACTTGGATTTGTATGGAAGTGAATCTCGTGAGGATGATGCCATAGATAAATCGACCTCTTTATTGGTGGGCATAAATAAGATGTCGGCTAAATCTCCAATTCCAGTACCACTAAGTGCCAAATGACTAAAGCCCACGGCAATAGAGTCAGAATGATGGTAACCCGAACACCAATCCCATTTACTAATGCCATTAATTGGAGTAACCTGCAACATGCCAAAAGGCACTGTGGCACCAGGATAGGTGTGACCATGACCACCGGTTCCTATAAAGGGGTCTACATAATCAATTTTATTTTTTTCTTTAACTAGTTTTTTTGTTGTTTTATAATCTTTTTTACAAGAAAAGAATAAAGTGAAAACAAGGACTAATATGAGGTGTTTTTTAATCATATACTAATATCTTTAATTTAATTTTTATCCTTAATTATTTTAGACTAATAACGACTATTCTAAGTCGAACAACATTGTTTTAAATACTAAAATCTTTATCGCTTTAGTGTAAAGTGTGCCTTAAATACTCTTATTGTGTTGTCTTTAGGCTCATTATATTCTATAGTAAACCAATATGCATTTGTAGGCATGGGGTTTCCGTTGAAAGTTCCATCCCATCCAAGACTTTTTGGGGTCAATTGCTTTAGAAGTTTTCCGTAGCGGTCGTATATGAAAATCTTTGCATTGGGTTGGGTGTCAATACCTCGTATATTCCATATGTCATTTACTCCATCTCCATTAGGAGTGAAAAATTTTGGATAATCCAAAACGATTTGAAAAGTCGAAATGTCGTTACAATTATAAATATCTCTAGCGTAAATAATACGTTCACCACCCCTTACGTTTTCAAATCTAGGATTTAATTGCCAATCGGTTGTGTCTAGGCGGTATTCGTAGCTACCATTTCCAACAACGGTGATGTTTAAGATGTTGTTTCCCGAAAAAGCATCAGAACTTAGTTCGACAGCAATATTCTCTGGTGGATAAGAACCTGTGACTTCCGTTGTGGCCGGAATGGTACATCCTGTTGTTCTATTGGTAGCTATTACAGTATATTGACCAGCTTCGGCAGGGATAAAACTCGAATCTGTAGCACCTACTATTTGTGTGTCTATCGGATTATCAATGGCATCTGCTTCTGTACCATTATACCATTGAAAGCTATAATCTGATATATCCAATTGTGTGTCTATGGGGGGATTGGGTAATGTTGTTAATAATTGTGGAGGTATGGATTGATTATTGTTGTTCAAGCAAATAACATATTCATCTTCAATGTCTATCTCTGGTACTGGGTTTACAATTAAGGTTAGTTCAACTATTTGGTGACATTCACTACCTATAGGGGTTACTCTTACAAATATAGTTTGTGTGTCTTGTATTGTATTAGTGAAATTTGAGGGGTCTTGTATGAAATTGGAGTTGCCTTCTATGGCGTCGGTTTGCAATTCGTAATAAGTTAATGGTTCAAAATTGGAAGGATCTAATCCATTTAGAATATCAGCCTCTCTACGGCGAACATCAAAATTATCAAAGCCATTGTTGTCAATCTCACATTCCTCAATAGGATCTGGCATATTATTGATATTGGCATATATTGTAGTTTTCAATTCTAAGAAGACAGATTTAGTACAGCCATTTGTACCAGTAGCCAATACTATAACAGTGTTGTTGGGTTGAGTACTAAGGTACGCTTTTGGATTGTTAATTAAATTATTTGCCGAGTCATAATATTCTAGTTGTATACTTATGTCGTTATTGGTTATTTGGTCTTCACGTAGCGTTAAATCGTATTCTGTATCAATTTGTTCACTGCAAATGTGTATTGGGTTTGGTTGGAGTATAATTGGATTTGGTTCTACAATTAGGTCAAAAGTCATATGTGTGTTAAAACATTCATCTGTATCTGGTTGTCCATTATTGTTATTGTCAAAAAGTGTTCTAACGTAAATGGTTCTGGAATTCGAAAGATAATTGGTTTTAGGTAAACCAACAGGAAATCCTATAGGGTCTTGAGCCTCGGTTAGGGTTTCGTGATAAGTTACCAAGATGGGGTTAGTTTGTGAGCCAATAGCTTCAGTATCTTTAATCCCTAAATCAAAAGTAGCAGTATTTGTCTCACTACACAAAGGATAATCGGTTATGCTCTGTGTTTCTGGTAAGGATTTTACATGTAGGGTAATATGGTGTCCTAAGCCTTCACAAGCGTTCACTATTTCACTATCTACGCGTACATAGATATTTTGGGTGTTCGGGAAGTTGTTATTTGTATAATCGTTTCTATGATTACTAATATTGGAAATGGCATTGATTTCGGCCTGGGCATCTTCTAGACTAGTATAAAATGTAACTTGAACGTTATTTGAAAACATCGCTTCAATTTGTTGTTCAGCATCACTAAAATTAAAGTTTGTAATGCCATTCGTGTCATCATTGTCATCCACTTCAGTGTCACATTCAAAATATTCCAAAAGAAAGTCTGAAGGAATATTAGACGCACCTACCAATAGTTGCACCTCGGCTACCCTGTGACAAAAATTAGAGGTTTCAACTCTTGCAAACACACTACTGCCACTAAAAGCTATTGGATTGACAAATTGGGTCTCTGGATTTGGGGATTGGGTATTATTGGTAATCCTCCCTGTGGCTCCCCCTACCTCTGCATCGGCTGCATTTGTATAATAGATGAAGGTTTCGTCCAAATGGTTGATTGAAATAAGTTGATTGGCTTCAGTGAGGTTAAAAGGAGCTTTGCCGTCAAGGTCGTCGTCACATTGCGTAAGTTGTACTACGGTATTTATAACCGGTTTGGGGTTTACCTTTATTTCAAACTCTACATCCGTATAACAATCTATGCGCCCCACATTTTCAATTCGCACAAAAATAGTTTGTGTATTTGATGTATTATTAAAAGCCGATACATTTATTCCGGTAATTTCATTGGTTCTGGTATCATTGATAAAATATCTAAAATTATAATTTACCGCATTTTTACCGTTTAAAAGGAGCGATTCTCTTTCTCTTAAATTGAAGGAGGCAATACCATCGGTGTCACTACCACTTTCTACGGTGTCGCATACTTCAATAGGAGGTATGTTTGTAATGGGTAAAGCCACGATGGTTTCGTAAACTTCTGCGGTTACGGCCATTCGTGTTTGGCTTTCACAATTATTAAGGGTTTGTGATGCATAATATACAGTATTGTTAACCAAGATGTTTGATGTGTTTAAAAGATTGCCTCCATTAGGAGCATCGTACCAAAGTATATCTGTACCACTAACGATTAAATCTGCGATACTGGCTTTGTCTGTATCACAAAATTGTTGTATCGAATTTCCTGTTGGTTCAGGCGTATCATAAACGGTAAGTGTTACTTCGTTTGATACTAGGCCTGGATCACATAAAAATGCTAAATGGGATAATACGACCCGATAAATATGGCCTGTAAAGTTTGGAGGTGTATTGGTGATTTGCAGCTGGCTTGAGTTGCTTCCACTATAATTAGAATTATCAATGACAGAAGTCCAACCACTGCCTGTATTGACTTCCCATTGGTAAGATGTTACATCTGGTTCTTGCGGAAGTACTTCAAAAATACTGATTTCTCCTTTGCAATTTACTTGCTCTATTGGTTGGTTTACAATAGATAAGTTGTTACCTGTTTCTTGAAAATCCGATACGTCATTAGCATCACCATCTAAAGGAGTGTTATAGCCATCAGAGCCACTAGTTACTATACCATAAATATCTATGTTTACGGGGTCGGTACCCAATAAACCATTATTGTCTGGATCGTTATGGCCTGCTTCGACAACATCAAAACAACCATCGTTATCACTGTCTAATTCCAAAGCATCAATTTCACCATCGCTATCACTATCTAAAACCGTAAAGGTAATAACACCATTATCAACAATGGTTTCAATGTCATTGAATAGACCATTGGTGCCAGAATTAATGTCGGCATCATCAATAATTCCATCATTATTGCTGTCTAAATGGCCATTGCCCGATTCAACGACATCATAAATGCCATCATTGTCTGAATCTAAATCCAAGCTGTTGGGGATTCCATCACCATCAAAATCTGTTGTACATATTGGTTCTGATAAAATAGTTATAATGATATCATCAATTAAATTTCCAGAAGAAGTACTTCCCGAAGAAGTGCTTTTTGATTCAAATATGAAAAAAGTAGTATCTTGTCCATCGGGAACATCATAAGTGCCAGAGTAACTTCCCCAAGATCCTGTGCCATCTGTCATGGTTTCTACAACCGTAGCTGATGTTAAGTCTGCCCCAATTTTTACTTCCGCTACATCAACACCGTCCCTACCTCTGTGTTTTACTTCCCACTGAACTTTTGATCCTCCAGATATACAAAGTTCTTGGTATAATGCGGCCACTTGATTGGCGTTCAATTCTGCATGTTGGTTACCATCAGCTGATGGTGCGCCCAAAAACCCACTTTTCCATAATTCAATTTGCTTGTCTGATGCAGTTGTTTTCCAACCTGGCACATTGTTTTCATGGAAGAGCATCCACGTACCACTGCTAACTGTTGGCTGTTCAAAACTACCATTAATTATATTTTCACCACAATATACTTCACCACATTCAATGGCATCTGGAATACCATCATTGTCGTCATCCAAATCTATACTGTCATCTATGCCATCACCATCAAAATCGGCTAAGTTACTTACTATAGGGTTAGAATTATACTTTAGAGTAGCAGGTAGTTCTATTAGTTGAAAAGCCAAAAGCTTTACAGTTAACAACAACATTATAGTACAGAAGAATATGTACCCTCTTATCGTAAATTTTAACACAGGATTTAATTTAATGGAGTTTAAAAAAACTTATCAAAGTTAGGTTCCTTATTATCCTTGAACTACTATTATTAAGGCTAAAGGTTATATTATTTTTGCCTCAATTTAACAGGAACGTTAGGGTTTAAGTTCTTTAAAGTTTTTAATATTTATAATAAACAGATTGTATTTAATTTTTTGCATAGCAGGAATTTTTTGGTGTTAGTTAGTTTATTAAAAAACGACAAAATCGAAATTAGTACCTTTGTTAAATAGTAGAGTTAATATAATGAACATTAATTATAATATTTTATCGCCATTTGAGCTTGAATTTAGTTTTGAAAAGCTTTTAAGACATTATGAAGTTTTAGTTGATAGTGACGATCAATTCATCTCGGCTAATGCTAAGCGTGTTTTAAAAATGGCAGATCAGTTTCCAGAGTTAAGGAATGGGTTTAACGATTCCGAAATTTTGTTAAAACGTAAAAAAGAGATAGGCGTTATTCTGCAAGATTTGTTTAGCCCTTTGCTTACTAAAAATGAAATTAAAACAGCATCACTACCATTCCATGATTTAATATTCAATGCTTCCCAACGGTTTAAGGATATTATCAAAGCGGCAGGAAATGATTTTGAATTAAAGGTTAAGAGTATGCCGCAAGACGATATGTATATTATGGCCTGTTCTGTAATTTTAAATGCATTATATGATTATGATTTGAATTTTAAACGTCCGTTTCATTACGAAATCCCTGATAAAAATGGCGTAACGAGATATTATAAAATTTTATATAATGCCGATTTTTGTGAAGTTGTTCCGAAGGCAGGTACAAAAAAAGTAACTGAAGAAGATTACGATGAACTGTTGGATAATTTTGAGAATATTGACTTATGGAAAGAAAAATTTCCGCCAAACAGTTATATATTTAAGGGGTTTGTTATTTCCAATATTTTTGATGTTACCGATGATCAATCCATTTCCAATATAAAATCCAATCTAATTGGGGAAGGTCAAGAAGATTGTGACAATTTCATGGATGATTTTCAGGAAGTTTTTAGGTCGCTTTTTGGAATTAAGGATTTGTATTTGGGGTTTGCCATATATAATCAGGCCGACAATAATTTTGAACAGGCTCCAGGGGTTGGATTAAAAAGTTACTTGTTGGTTGATGAAGCACGGGCGACTTGTGAAGCAGTGTTGTGCCAACAGTCGTATAATAAAATCATTAATAAACGAAAGTATTTCTCAATTTCTGACGTTTCTGGTCTTTACAAAAAACTTAAGGGAAAAGCTCCTCACCATATAAAGGCATTTTATAAACAAGGTATAAAAAGTGTTATTCTTGCTCCTATAGCCAACGAGTCAGGGTTGATGGGTGTTTTAGAGATTATATCCAAAACACCGCGAATGCTCAATAGCATTAATGCCAACAAGTTGGTTGACGTAATGCCTTATATCATTTCCGGGATTGAGCGTTCTAAACGAGAGGAAGAAAATTTAATAGAGGCGATAATACAACAAGAATGTACCTCTATTCATCCCAGTGTGTACTGGAAGTTTGTCGATGCAGCAAAACAATTTTTAAGAGATAAGCAAAAGCAGGGAGTAAATGTTTCGTTTAAAAGCATTGTTTTTGATAATATTTACCCATTATTCGGTCAAATGGACGTAAAGGGGTCATCCAATGCTAGGAATCTAGCAACACAAAAGGACTTGTTATTGCAACTGTCTTTATTGGAGAAAATAGTTGAAAAAATTATGGTTTTGGAAAATCTGCCTATTTATGAACAACTGTTGTTTCGTATTAAGCAATTTGAAAAAAGTTTAAAGACCGATTTTAAAGTAGACAGTGAGCAAAACATTGTAGCTTTCTTAAGAAAAGAAATAGAGCCTTTGTTAAAGTTTCAACTAGAGAAGAATAAGAATTTAAAAGAAGATATTGAAGATTATTTTAGTAAAGTAGATTCTGATATTAACCTCATTTACTATTATCGTAAAAACTATGACGACACTATCATGCTTATTAATAAGAACATGTCGTCTTTATTGGATGAAAAACAGGAAGAAGCCCAAGCCATGCACCCTCATTATTTTGAGCGTTATAAAACTGATGGTGTTGAGCATAACATGTATATTGGTGAGGCTATTACCAAACAGGATAGCTTTAATCCTGTTTATCTTTATAATTTAAGATTGTGGCAGTTACAAGTGATGTGTGAAATGGAAAACGAATACTACAATAACCAGCATTTGTATCCATTGACCTTGGATGTGGCTTCGATGATATTGGTTTTTAATCAACCACTATCCATCCGTTTTAGAATGGATGAAAAACAATTCGATGTTGATGGTACTTATAATGCAAGGTATGAAGTTGTGAAAAAGCGTGTAGATAAAGCCTTTGTAAAAGGTACCGAAGAACGTATTACACAAAATGGAAAGATGACTATTGTATTTTCCCAAAAAGAAGACGAGTTAGAGTATTTACAATATATTTCATTTTTGCAAAGTAAAAAGGTTTTGGATGAAAATGTAGAAATACTTGAATTGGAAAATCTTCAAGGCGTTACAGGGTTAAGGGCAATACGTGTTGGTATTCTTTATCATGGTAAAGAAAATGATAAAGCCTTTTATACCTATGATGACTTAATGAAAGAACTTAAAACGTAATCGGTTTCGTTAAACATAGAAGGTTTTAATATTGGTCCTGCATGTGTTTCCGTTGGAAGCACATCCTCTAAATCTGCATCGTTAGTTTTTAATGCCCACCCAAAAGCGAGTACAGACACTATCATGCCTATCATAAAAATGGTATAGGTTAGTCTTAAAATCCTATATTTTCTTTCCAATACTTTACCTAAAAAATAGAGATCTTTCGTTAGGGATTTGTATACATAATCTTTATCCTTTAAAAGCTCTCCAATAGCCCATTCAAATTCTTTCAATTTCATTTTATGAAAGTTTCCAAAAAAAGTGAGGTTTACTTCCTTATTGGCGACATCCTCTTTAGTAAATTCACCACCGGTAATGTTTGGTCTTGTTGCTATTATGGAAAGAACCATCGATACAACACAAGATAGGGTAAAAATGGCTGTTGGATATAGCAGGTAAGCGTTGGTGTCTAACTTAGAGATTAGATTAGCCATAACTAAAGAAATGATAATAGCATTTACAGATAGCAAAATGTTTGCTTTTGTATCTGCAATATCACTAAGCTTTATATGGTTTCTAAGGGCAACACGGTAAAATGTTTGAATGCCTCTTTCGGGGCTCTCATTTTTGTATTGTGCTTTATATTTAGCTTTTAATTGTTCAGTTTTTAATTTTTTTCTTCTTTTCTTCTTAGTTTTTATAAGCTTAGCTAAGTTCTTTTCTTTTCTAGGTTGCCAATTTTTTAGAGCATAATCTGTATAGAACTCATGCTTTTGCGTCAATACATTAATGTTATTGTCTAACCATTCAGCGGGGGTATAATTTGCTATACCCTGTATTTCCAATTCCTTGCGTAAAAACTCACTGGCTTCCCCAAAATATTTTTTGCCGAAGTGGGAAGCGTCAGCGTCACGAATAATTTTACCTAGCTCTGTACTGGGTGAATCTTTAAACTTAGTGGCCATAATACATTTGTTAACGTATCCAATAGTTTTTTCATCAACATCATTGTCCTTTAAAAACTTTGTAGCAATTTTTACACTTTCCTCTTCGTGACCTTCTCTAGTTACTGTATAACCAGTGTCATGCAATAATGCTGCAAGCTCCAGTACTTTTGCGTCTTCATCTTCAATGTTGCTATTCTCAATAATTTCTCGAACACTTTTTAGTACACGTTCGGTATGGGTATGGTTATGGTATATAAAAGTCTGGTCCAATTCATTTTTAAATAAATTGAACACAAATTTTTCAGTTTTCTCAATTAATTTCGACATAAAACAGATAGATTTATGCTTACAAAGTACTAAAAATTGAATATATTAATATGCTTTAAATAAAAGTTTTTTTAAACTAAAAAAAGCATTTTTAGAACATGACCTATAAATCTCTAAAAACGATAATAGAATTTATGTTAACTTGGAAAGATATTGTTAGTTTCACTGTTAATGGCAATCCAGAGCCTGAGGATAAAATATTTAAGACAGACGAAGAATGGCAAAAGATTTTAACACCTGAACAATTTAGGATTACCCGTGAAAAAGGGACTGAACATGCGCATAGTGGGAAGCTTTGTAATGCTTACGATGAAGGTAAATACATTTGTGTTTGCTGTAATGCGCCATTATTCGATTCCAGCATAAAGTTTAGCTCAGGTACTGGATGGCCTAGTTTTACACAACCTATCAAGATTAATGCCATTAAGTATGAAAAGGATACCTCTTATGGGATGGTACGGGTTGAAGTGATGTGTAATACTTGTAATGCCCATTTAGGACATGTATTTTCGGATGGGCCAGAACCAAGTGGACTACGTTATTGTGTGAATTCAGAATCCATCAAACTAGTTAAAGAATTTTTCAATGAAGAATGATAATTTACAATTGGCAACGGTTGGTGGTGGTTGCTTTTGGTGCACAGAAGCTATCTATCAAGAAGTTAAAGGAGTTGTCAAGGTGGTTTCTGGATATTCTGGTGGGAATGTACCTGGACATCCAACTTATAGAGAAGTGTGTTCAGGTTTAACAGGTCATGCTGAGGTAGTTCAGATAACTTTTGATCCACAGATGATTTCTTATGAGGAAATATTGACGGTTTTTATGACCACACACGACCCTACAACCTTAAACCAACAAGGAGCCGACAGAGGAACACAATATAGGTCGGTAATTTTTTACCATAATGAGGTTCAAAAAAAAGCAGCTCAAAGTGTAGTTGAAAAGATTTCAGGATATTATGATCATCCAATTGTTACTGAAATTACACCTCTTGGCGTTTTTTATGAGGCAGAAGATTATCATCAAGACTATTATAGAAATAATCAGTCACAGGGGTATTGCAGTTTTGTAATTTTACCTAAGTTGGCTAAATTCAAACAACTTCATAAAGACAAGCTAAAGTCCCAAGAATAATTAAAAACGTTTAATTTAATTGAGGTCGTAATAAAATATTAATGGTAATTAAGTATCTTAGGCTAGTTTGTTTTAAACATTTGTTGATACCAAGTATTTTATTGGTGTGTTTACCTTTTATTTGGTAATTGAGTTTGCCATGGAATTAAACATTTTTTTATGGGACATTATTTTAAAATCTTATGGGCATCTTTAGTCATTTTATGTTTACATGCTTGTGCAACTTATAAAGCGCAATATAAAGAGGAAACAGATAAAAATGACACTTACCCGGAAAAAGAAGTTGAAAGGACATTTTATTTAATTGGAGATGCAGGACTTTCACCTATGGGAGGTATGTCTTTTGCTTTATCCGCATTTAATCAGTACATTCAAAATAAGAATACAGAAAGGGATTATGTTCTTTTTTTAGGGGATAACATTTATCCACATGGTCTTCCAAAAAAAAATAAAAAAGGACGAGCCGAAGCAGAAAACGCCCTTCAAGCACAAGCAAGGTCATTAAAAGGTTTTAAAGGGAATACTATATTTATTCCAGGCAACCATGATTGGTATTCGGATGGTGTTAAAGGGCTTAAGAGGGAAGAGGAATTTGTGGAGGATCTTATTGGAGATGATGCTTTTTTACCCAAACATGGGTGCCCTTTAGAAACTGTTAATGTTAGTGATGATATTGAACTCATCATAATAGATACTCAATGGTATTTAGAAAATTGGGATAGGCATCCTACAATAAACGATAAGTGTGAGATTAAAACACGTGAACGGTTTTTCGAAGAGGTTGAAGGTGAAATAAAAAAGGCTCAACATAAAACCATTATTTTTGCTATGCACCATCCTATGTACACCAATGGGATACATGGTGGGAAATATCCTTTGTCCAAACATTTATATCCAACTCAAAAAAAAATACCATTACCAGGTTTAGCTTCATTAATAACCCAGTTGAGGAATCAAGGAGGTGTGTCTATTCAAGATCGATATAACGAACGATATAATGAGTTGATGAGTCGTCTTGAGGCGATGACTTTGGACGAGGACAATATTATTTTTGTGTCGGGACATGAACACACGCTTCAATACATAGAAAATGAAAATATAAAACAAATAGTTTCTGGGTCAGGAGCTAAGGAGTCGGCCGCTGAACTTAGTAAAAATGGTCTTTTTACATATGGAAAGCAAGGCTTTGTTGAACTTAAACTCTTTAGGGACGGAAGTAGTTTGGTGCAATATTTTGGAGCTGAAAATGGTCAACCAAAACTACTATTTCAAAAAGAGGTAATAGCTCCTAGAGAGCATTATGACGTATCCCATCTACCTGATGTTTTTCCACAAGAAGTGGAAGTGTCTATCTACAGTGAAAGAGAGACAGATGTTTCAGGGTTTTATGAATCAATTTGGGGTGATCATTATAGGAGTATATACAGTAAAAAAATAAAAGCTAAAGTAGCTACTTTAGACACTCTTTATGGTGGTTTGGAAATAGTTAGGGAAGGTGGTGGTCATCAAACAAGATCTATGCGCTTAAAAACAAAAGATGGTCGAGAACTCAATATGCGTGCCCTTCGTAAAAGTGCAACACAATATTTGCAAGCGGTAGTCTTTAAAGACACTTATATAGAACATGACTTTGAAAAAACTGCTATAGAAAAACTAATTATGGATTTTTACACAGCAGCACATCCGTACGCGTTTATGGTTATGCCAGACCTTTCAGAGGCAGCTGAAGTATATCACACTAATCCTAAGTTGTTTTTTATTCCAAAACATAAATATCTAGGAGATTATAATAGGAAATATGGTGGTGAATTATATATGATTGAAGAGCGGCCTGAGGAAAATTATGCTGATGAACGAAATTTTGGATATGCCGATGATATTGAAAGTACACATGATATTATTGAAAAAATTAGAGATGATGAAAAACATAAAATAGATGAAAACGCCTTTGTAAGGGCTAGGTTGTTTGATATGTTGGTGGGCGATTGGGACAGACATCAAGACCAGTGGCGTTGGGCACAGTTCAATAAAGCTAATGGTGATAAATATTACAAGCCTATACCTAGGGATAGAGACCAGGTCTTTGCGAATTTTGATGGAGCGATTTTGGATATAATGCGTGGGATATCAGGTTCAACTAAGCAACTTCAGGTATATGATGGGGAGCTTAAAAATATAGAATGGATGAACTCGGCCGGAATAAAATTGGATCGTGTTTTAATACGACAGGCTGATAAGGAAACTTGGTTGCAGCAAGCAAAATTTTTACAGGAAAATGTTACTAATGAGGTTATAGAAAGAGCCTTTAAAAAAATTCCGGTTGAGGTTCAAGGAGAGGCTTTAGATGAAATCAAGCAATTATTAATTGAGCGTAGGGGTAATATTTTGGATATAGCTGAACGTTATTATAATTATTTAAATGAGCTGGTGATTCTAACAGGTACAGATAAAGATGATTTTATTGAGATAACTCGACAGGCCGATAAGGAAACACATGTGAAAATATCACGTATAATTGATGATAAAAAAGCCGAAGTAATTGTTGATAAGGTATTTAATAAAGATGTTACTAAAGAAATTTGGATTTATGGTTTGGACGATAAAGATATTTTTAAAGTAAATGGTAAAGCCAACAATCCAATATTTATTAGACTTATTGGTGGTCAAGAAAATGATACCTATAGAATTAAAAATGGTAGACGGGTTAAAATATACGACCACGAAAGTAAAAAGAATACAGTTGAAGAAAATAATGGTGCACGAATTAGGTTTACCGATGTATATAAACTTAATTTATTCGATTTTAGTAAAAATATAGTTAAGAATAGCGTCATTGCTCCAGCGTTAGGTTTTAATCCAGATGATGGTTTTCTGTTAGGTGTTTCGTTTACCAAAACCACCAATGGGTTTCAAAGAAATCCATTTTCCCAACAACATCACTTCAAGGGGGGGTATTATTTCGCTACTAAAGGGTTTTCATTAGAATATAATGGTGAAATAGCCAATATTATGAACGATTGGAACTTAAGTATTGGTGGAAAATTTACAACGGAAAATTTTACAAACAACTTCTTTGGGTATGGTAATGAAACCCAAAACAATGATGATGTTCTGGATTTAGACTATAACCGTGTTAAAACTAGCATTATGGCTGCTAAGGTAGGTATGGTAAAAAAAGGAAATTTTGGTAGTGACTATGGGTTAGGGGTTATTTTTGAAGGTATAAAGATTGATGATACTCAAGGTCGGTTTATCACTGAAGAATTTATGTCGTTACCAAATGTAAATTTTTATGAGAGACGTTTTTTCGGAGGCTTGGAAGCACAGTATAACTATGTCAGTTATGATAACAAGGCAAATCCTAAAAAAGCCATGACATTTATGTTTCAAGTAGGAGGAAAAACTGAATTTGAAGACACAAAAAACACCTATGGCTATTTAAATTCAAATCTTGGGTTTTATAATTCAATCAATACCAATAAAACCCTAGTTTTAAAAACTGATGTAAGAACTCAATTGCGAGTTGGTGATGATCTGGTTTTTTACCAAGCTGCAAACATCGGGGGGAATAATGGTTTGCGAGGATTTAGAACAGAACGTTTTACAGGTAAGAATGCCTTAGTTGGGAGTGCCGATTTGCGATTTAGTTTTCCTCAGTTTAAGACCAAAACACTACCGTTACAAATAGGAATCTTTACAGGAGGAGATATAGGTAGGGTATGGCTTAAGGGTGATTTTTCAGATAAGTGGCACAACGATTATGGTGGCGGTTTTTGGGTAACCGCAGCAGATACCCTGTCAGGGACGTTTAATTTCTTTAATAGTGTAGAAGGTTTGCGGTTTTCATTTGGTTTTGGAATGAATTTTTAATTCAAATCAAAAGTATAAAGATTTCCACCTTCGCTATGGTTGCGTTCATCGGTAATATAAACAGCGTTGTTATCTTTAAAACAGATGCCTTCTTTTTGTGAATTGTGATCGAATTTCAGTTCTTCAATAGAGCCTTTTAAAAAATTGGTTGAATTAAAGTTGGTAATCTTCCAAAGTTTGTCGTGATTTAAAAGAACAATGGTTTTTCCATCTGGACTAACTGCAGCCGAAGTAATTTTGTGGTGTTTGCCATCTAAGTTGAAATCACTTACCAATTTAGCCGAATGTTCTCCAATACTGTTGGGTACTTTTAAAAGGATGCACCTTTTGTTTTCCTTGCTAAAAATGTAAAAGTCGTTTTCATATAAAAAGAAGGCCTCAAAATCTTTAGACTTTATTCCTTTTGGTAATTTAAAATGAATCATTTCGGCTTGTGTTTCATCATTTAGATTAGCTACATCATTTATTTTGTAAATGGTAAAACGGTCACGTTTTTTATTATTATTTCCAAAATCACCAATGTATAGGTTACCCAAATGATCTGAAGTTAGATCTTCCCAATCTTCATTTTCAGCATTATCGATGTCTATGTCCTTAACAATATTCCCATTTAAATCGATGCCATATACGTTGTTTTTATTTCCAGCGTCTTCAATAGTCCAGAGTAAATGAGAGCTGTTTAAAGTTTCAATAGCAGAAGCTTCATCTAGATCATTGTTTAAACTTGCAATAAGGTTCAATTTGCCCATATCGCAGGATAAAAATAAAAGAGAAACAAAAAGTAAGTATTTAATCTGAAATAGCATATTGTAAGTTTGAAAGACATAAGAATATGTAATACAATATAAAATTTAAAACTATTTATCAAAATATGCTATGCCAATTTTTGATTTTTATAGCTTTATGGTTTGAAAGTATATGATAAAATGACCTCGGTAAAAGATTTATTAGATATTTTAATATTAGACAAAATTAAAGAAACTGAGTTTTTAGGGTTTAGTAAATCTGTTGGCAGCCCTAATGTTTTTGGAGGCCAAGTATTGGCTCAGGCCATTAATGCTGCTTATAGAACAATAACTGATAATAGGGTGTTACATTCCTTACATGCTTATTTTTTGGAACTAGGTGATTTAGAAGTCCCCATTCGTTATAATGTGTCCGTTTTACGCGATGGAGGTAGCTTTTCCGTACGCCGTGTAACCGCTAGCCAAAATGATAAGGTTATTTTTATTTTGGCAGCATCGTTTCATAAAAGCGAAGAAGGGTATAACCATCAGATAAAAATGAAATCAGGAATAAAACAGCCGGAGGATTTATTAAGTTGGACGGATATTTTATATCAGTACAACGATTTTTTGCCCAAGCACATTAAGACATTTTTTGAAATTGAACGTCCTATAGATTTTAAACCAACGGTTATTGTAAATCCTTTGAACCGTAAAGATTTGCCTCCTTATAATGATGTTTGGTTTAGACTTAAGGGTGGTCCAAACCAGTTGGACTTGCCTGTTAAACAGCAAATTTTAACCTATATTTCAGACTATAATATTTTGGTTTCAGCACTTAACCCACATGCAAGTAAAGCGCATTGGGGCAATACACAAACCGCTAGTTTGGACCATTCAATGTGGTTTTTCAGGGATTTTGATTTTAAGGATTGGCTATTATTTTCTATGGAATCACCAAGTACACATAATGGAAGAGGGTTTGCAAGAGGACATATTTTTACAAGAGATGGTATGTTGGTGGCATCAGTTACACAAGAAGGGTTAATGCGTCCTATAGCTAAAAAATGAACATAAAAATTTTAAAAATGGGACACAGGGGAGCCATGGCCTATGTGGCCGAAAATACATTGGAATCTATACAAAAGGCTTTAGCATTTGGTATTGACGGTGTAGAAATAGATGTGCATGCCTGTGCTACAGGTGAGTTGGTGGTGTTTCATGATTTTACTTTAGATAGAATGACTAATGGTACAGGTGAGATTGGTAAACGATCGCTTTATGAATTAAAACAACTAAGGGTGGAAGGTATGTTTCAAATACCAACATTAACTGAAGTTTTAGACTTAGTTGGTAGCAAATTTTTGGTAAATATTGAATTAAAGGGAAAGTATACTGCTTCCAAGGCTTGCCATATTATTAAGTATTATATTGAAACTAAAGGTTGGAGTTATAATAACTTTATTGTGTCCAGTTTTCAGCATCATGAACTTGAAGACGTCTTTAAAATGAATAAAGATATTTCATTAGGAGTTTTAACAAAAGCCAATGTAGCTGAAGCTATAGAATTTGCCAAAACAGTTAAAGCTGTAGCTATACATCCTAATTTTGCTCTTATAACCCGTGATAATGTGAAGTTCGCCCAGGCAAAAGGTTATAAAGTGATTACATGGACTGTAAATGACGAAGAAACCATCAAGCGAATGAAAGATTATGGTGTTGATGGTATTATATCAGACAATCCGGAAAAGTTATGAATAAAATTGATGTTATAATTGTTGGCGGCGGAGCTGCTGGTTTTTTTGCAGCCATTAATATTGCAGAATTCAATCCCCAATTAAAGATCATTATTTTAGAACGTAACAAAGAAGGCTTGCGAAAGGTGAAAATTTCTGGAGGAGGGCGTTGTAATGTTACACACGCAGAATTTATTCCACAGGATTTAGTAATGAATTATCCTAGAGGGCAAAAAGAATTATTGGGGCCGTTCCATCAATTTATGACGGGAGATACCATAGCTTGGTTTGAAAATAAAGGAGTTGTGCTAAAAGTAGAGGATGATGGCAGAATATTTCCACAGAGCAATTCCTCACAAACTATTATTGATTGCTTTCTACGTGAAGCCCGAAAACTACACGTGGAAGTTAAATATGAACATATTGTAAAATCAATTGAAAAGAAGGATGATAATTGGTTTATAAACACCGACAAAGGATATTTTCTTACAAAAAAAATACTTATCTCCACAGGGAGTAGTATAAAAATGTGGAAAATTTTGGAAGGGTTGGGACATAATATTATTAATCCTGTGCCTTCCCTTTTTACCTTTAATGTTCAGGACAAGCGCATTAAGAATATGCCAGGTGTAGTTGCTAATAATGTCGAGGTAAAAGTTTTGGGGACAAATTTACAGTCAAAAGGACCATTATTGATTACCCATAATGGTTTAAGTGCGCCGGCTATTTTAAAATTATCAGCATTTGGAGCGTTGGAATTGGCCAAGATGGATTATCGATTTCAAATTGAAATTAACTTTGTTAGCAAGCCTTTTGAAAATTGTTTAAAGGTTTTAAAATGTGTAAAACATGATTTGGCAAAGAAAAAAATAATCAAGTTAGCACAGTTTGATCTTCCTAAACGGTTATGGCAACAGTTAGTATTGGCATCTACTATTAAAGAAGATATGATCTGGGCAGATATTAACAAAGCCCAATTAGAGTTTTTGTCGACTCAACTTACTAAAGCTGTTTTTAATGTTGAAGGGAAAAGTACTTTTAAAGAGGAGTTTGTAACTGCTGGAGGCATCGATTTAAAGGAAATTAATTTTAAGACTTTTGAAAGTAGGGTTCATGAAAACCTGTATTTTGCTGGAGAAATATTGAATATTGATGCTGTTACGGGAGGCTTTAACTTTCAGAATGCATGGACGGGGGCCTATATTGCAGCTAAGCACATAACAAATAAGGATATGTAAAATTATCATGAGTGCTTATATTGTATTACTTCGGGGAATCAATGTTAATGGACAGAAGAAAGTTTCTATGCTAAACTTAGAGAGTGTTTGTCAATCTTTGGATTTCAAAAGATACAGACTTATATCAAAGTAGAAATGTTGTTTGTCAAACTATAGAAGAAAACATTCATGGTTTAGAATCGAAAATTCATGATGTTATCAAAGGCCATTTTGATTTTAAAGTTTCCAGTATTGTTAATAACTCGATTAAAATTATAAAGAATTTTTAGATTTGTCTGTTTTCATAAGAAACATAAGAAAAGAGAGTCCACGTCTATTTTAAGTTATTGTACAGCGAGTCAAATAGTTGCATAGGTACCAGGATTATCTAATAATGATGAATTGTTTATCATTGGAGGAGATTGTATTTATTTTTATAGAAAGGCAAATTATGGCAGGTCAAAATTCAATAATGATTTTTTTGAACGAAAACTAAAAGTTAATACAACATTAAGAAATTATAAAACCATGCTAAGTAATTTGCAATGTCTATTGAAAAAGAAAAAGCACACTAGATTTTGCTTACTTTTGCAAAAATATTAGCTCATGGACAAATACCTGTCTTTAGAGCGTCTTTGTATATTGAAACTGATTAGATGAGATTAATAGATTTTATTCCAAAACCATATTCAAAAACTTTATATAATGGTAGTGTTACCTGGTCGTCTCCTAGCAATATTGCTTTGGTAAAATACTGGGGAAAGCGAGAACCGCAACTTCCTGAAAACCCTTCTATTAGCTTTACGCTTAGCGCATGTAAAACAATAACCAAGTTGAATTATACCAAGAGGGAAAATAGCGGTAATTTTTCATTTGATGTGATTCTGAATGGTGAAAAAAAAGATGCTTTTAAGCCCAAGATTGATACTTTTTTTAAGCGTATTGAAGCTTATGTACCTTTTTTAAAGGACTACCATTTTATTATAGAGACACAAAATACCTTTCCACATAGCTCAGGGATTGCATCATCAGCATCAGGAATGAGTGCGTTGGCCTTGTGTTTAATGAGTGTTGAACAGTCATTGAGTGAAGTCGAAATAAACGAACTATTTTTTACACAAAAGGCATCTTTCCTTGCCCGATTGGGATCTGGCAGTGCTTGTCGTAGTTTGGAAGGGCCTTTAGTGGTTTGGGGAGCTCATCAGGAAATAGAAGGGAGTTCAGATTTGTTTGGAATAAAATATCCATTTGAGGTTCACGATAATTTTAAAAATTATCAGGATGTTATCCTGTTGGTCGATAAAGGTCAAAAACAGGTGAGCAGTACGTTGGGGCATAACTTGATGCATGACCATCCTTTTGCACAAGAACGATTTAAACAGGCGCATGACAATATATCAGCTTTAAAATTGGTTTTGGAACAGGGTGATTTAGATATGTTTATTAAAATTGTTGAAAGTGAAGCTCTAACCTTGCACGCCATGATGATGACCAGTAAGCCTTATTTTATCTTGATAAAGCCTAATACCTTGGAAATTATTAATAAAATATGGAGTTATAGAAAGGAAACGGGATCAAAAATATGTTTTACGCTTGATGCCGGTGCCAATGTGCACCTTTTGTTTCCAGAAAAGGAATCAAGAAATGTGCTTAAATTCATTAATACTGAATTAGTTGCACATTGTGAAAATGGAAACTATATTTGCGATAATATTGGCTTAGGAGCTAACGAATTATAGAAAAATATTAATATTGTTTAATATTTTATATTATTTTTGAAACAAATAAGGTTTATGAAAGGTCCTCTTTTTTATTCTAAAATTTTACTTTTTGGTGAGTATGGCATCATTAAGGATTCAAAAGGTTTGTCTATTCCTTATAACTTTTATAATGGTGCTTTAAAGACAAAAAAAAACCTTTCTGCAAACGCTAAAACATCCAACGACTGTTTAAAGCATTTTGCTGCTTATTTAGAAACTATAGATAGTAGTTTGGTAACTTTCGACATTACTGCACTACAAGGTCATATTAAATCGGGGATGTATTTCGATTCTTCTATTCCGCAAGGTTATGGTGTTGGAAGTAGTGGAGCTTTGGTCGCGGCAATTTACGATAAATATGCTTTTGATAAAATCACGGTTTTGGAAAACTTAACCCGTGAAAAACTATTAAAGTTAAAAGCTATTTTTTCTGTAATGGAATCGTTTTTCCATGGTAAATCTTCTGGATTGGATCCATTAAATAGTTATTTAAGTATTCCAATCCTTATCAATTCTAAAGATAATATTGAAGCCACGGGTATTCCAGCACAGCAGAGTGAAGGAAAAGGCGCTGTGTTTTTATTGGATTCGGGAACAGTAGGTGAAACGGCTCCTATGGTACATATTTTTATGGAGAATATGAAGCAGGAAGGCTTCCGTAATATGCTTAAAGACCAATTTATAAAGCATACCGATGCTTGTGTAGACGATTTCTTGAAAGGTGATATTAAATCCTTGTTCCATAATACTAAGAAGCTATCTAAAGTGGTGTTAAATCATTTTAAACCTATGATTCCTAAGCAGTTTCATGAGCTTTGGAAAAATGGAATAGAGACGAATGATTATTATTTAAAGCTTTGTGGCTCTGGTGGTGGGGGCTATATTTTAGGGTTTACCCAAGATATAGAGAAAGCAAAACAGGCCCTTTCAGGATACAGGTTGGAAGTGGTTTATAATTTCTAAATCTTAAATATGTAATCCTGAACTTCATTCTAAGCTTATTGAAGTGTTGTTTCAGAATCTCATCCTTTTCTCAAATGCTATCCAGAAAACATAAACATATTTTACTTAAATTCTTCAGCATGTTTTCGGTGGTTCGTGGCTATAATATTTTAGTGGTAGTCATTGCTCAATATTTAACGTCTATTTACATTTTAGCGTATGATAAACCGTTGAAGCAGGTGGTTTTTGATTTAAACCTGCTTATGTTGGTTTTGGCTTCAGCAGCGACCATAGCTGGGGGTTATATAATAAATAATTTTTATGATTCAGAAAAAGATTTAATTAATAAGCCTATTAAGTCCCGATTGGATCGATTGGTGGGCCAAAACACCAAACTCTCATTTTATTTTGTGCTCAATTTTATGTCCGTTATCATGGCTAGTTATGTGTCATTTAGAGCCGTAGTATTTTTTTCTCTTTATATTTTTGGTATTTGGCTGTATTCACATAAATTGAAAAAGTTACCGTTTGTAGGTAATTTAACCTCGGCAGTTCTAACAATTTTGCCCTTTTTTGCTATTTTCATGTACTACAAAAATTTTGAGACGGTTATTTTTGTACATGCCATTTTTTTATTTTTAATGATTTCCATGCGTGAGCTTACCAAAGATTTGGAAAACATTAAGGGCGATTTAGCATTGGGATACAAGACCATTCCTGTTGTTTATGGAGAAAAAGTGTCTAAGATTATGCTTACTATATTAATTGTTGTAGCATTAATTCCAGTTTATTTGCTGTTGTATTATTTTGAAGTGGGTTACATGTATTTATTTTTTTATTTAAGTGTATTAATGCTCCTTTTATTTTTGGGATTGCTTTGGAAATCCCAAACAAAAACCCATTATCTCATCCTACATAACATGCTTAAATTTATTATTGTGGTTGGGGTTTTTAGCATTGTGTTGATTAATATAGATGTGGTGATGAATAGGATTTAATAAAAGCATCATTAAAAAACCACTATCGTAATTTTAAATATATATTTGCATAAAATTTTATTACCATGAATAGGCATCAAAGCAGTAATGGAAAAGGGAAGCCTTCAGGAAGGGGACACAATACCTATCGTAAAACTAGTTATGCTAGGGGCAATGCACCTGTAAAAAAAGCTGTGCAAGTTAATGAAGCATTGAACCCAGACGGAATACGGTTAAATAAATACATTGCCAATTCGGGTATTTGTTCGCGCCGTGAGGCCGATGTGCATATTGCCACAGGTTTGGTAACCATTAATGGTAAGGTAATAACTGAAATGGGTTATAAAGTTAAACATAACGATGAGGTACGTTACGATGGAGCCCGTATAAACCCAGAGAAAAAAGCCTATGTATTGCTTAATAAACCAAAAGGTTTTGCGACCACCACAAGTGAGGGTAAAGGGAGGACAGTTATGGATTTGGTAGCTAACGCTACATCATCGCGTATTAAACCCATTGGTAGATTAGGGAGGAATTCCAAAGGCTTACTATTGTTTACCAATGATGAGGTTATTGTTAATAAATTTACCAATTCCAAACACGGGGTGCCAAGACTGTTTCATATAGAGTTAGATAAAAATCTAAAGTTGGAAGACTTAAAAAAGATTCAAAGTGGTTTTAAGATCGACGGTAAATTAATAGCTGTTGAAGAGATTAGTTATATCGATGGTGCCAGTAAAAAAGAAATTGGTTTGAAGATTAAGAACACAGGAAACAATATTATACGTACTATTTTTGACCATTTTAACTATAATATTTTAAGTATAGATTGTGTAGCCATAGCACATCTTACCAAAAAAGATATTCCAAGAGGGCATTGGAAGCATTTAACCCAACAAGAGCTTAATAATCTTAAGATGCTGTAAATCAAGGGTGAAAAAAATTTAAAAAAAATAAAAAAAAACGGATTTAATTAAATTTTTTATATTTCATTTGTACTGTATTTAGCTGAACAAATTGAAACCTGTTTTTACGTTCGGGCTTTTGAAAATTAGGAAGTCATATTCAAAAGCAGCTTACAGATTAAGCAACCGAATTTTAAAGCTAACTTCCGTGACTGCAATAGGTGCTAGCCAACATCACTACGATTTTGTGCCTACAACACAAAGTCAAATCCGTATTTGATACCATTTATTTTTATTCGATTAACGTGTGGTTTATACACATTTTCCATGTTAAAATTTTTAAAAAATAGATGAATACGAAATACATTGATTTAATCAATCAAACTTTTGATTTTCCGCAAGAGGAATTTACACTTGAAGATAAGACACTTCAATTTCATGGTATCGATTTAATGGAATTGGTAGAAACCTATGGTTCGCCATTAAAGTTCACCTATTTACCACAGATTTCGGCAAACATACAAAAAGCCAAAAGCTGGTTCAACAAGGCTATGAAAAACAATAAGTACCGAGGTAAATACAGTTATTGTTATTGTACCAAAAGTTCCCATTTTAAACATGTCCTGAACGAAGCCTTAAAAAATGATATCCATATTGAAACTTCTTCAGCTTTTGATATCGATATTGTGGAAAGTTTAAAAAAGGAAGGTAAGATAACCGATGAAACCTATGTGTTGAGTAATGGGTTTAAACGTTCACAATATATTACCAATATTGCGAGGTTAATAAATAATGGACATAATAACTGTATTCCCATTATCGATAATTATGAAGAAATAGATTTGCTTTCCGAAGAGATAGAAGGGAAATTCAACATTGGAATCCGAATTGCTTCAGAAGAAGAGCCCAAGTTCGAGTTTTATACCTCACGTTTGGGCATAGGCTATAAAAATATAGTGCCGTTTTATAAAAATCAGATTAAAGGGAATAAAAAGGTAAGGCTTAAAATGCTGCACTTTTTTATCAATACAGGTATTAGGGACAATGCCTATTATTGGAATGAGCTTTCAAAATGTTTGAAGGTATACACGAGTTTAAAGAAGATTTGTCCATCGTTGGATAGTTTAAACATAGGTGGTGGGTTTCCTATTAAAAACTCGTTGGCCTTCGATTTTGACTATGAGTATATGGTCGATGAAATTATCAATCAAATAAAACTGGCCTGCGATGAAGAAGGGGTAAAAGTGCCCCATATTTTTACTGAGTTTGGTAGCTTTACCGTTGGTGAAAGTGGAGGTGCCATTTACGAAGTATTGTACCAAAAACAACAAAATGACCGAGAGAAGTGGAACATGATCAATTCCTCATTCATTACCACGTTACCAGATACTTGGGCAATAAACAAACGGTTTATCATGTTGCCTGTTAACCGTTGGAATGATACCTACGAGCGTGTACTATTGGGTGGTTTGACTTGCGACAGCGATGATTATTACAATAGTGAACAACATATGAACGCTATTTATTTGCCTAAATATAATAAAGAAAAACCGTTATATATAGGTTTTTTCAATACTGGAGCTTATCAGGAAACTATTGGTGGTTTTGGCGGATTACAACACTGTTTGATTCCTTCACCAAAGCATATTTTAATTGACCGTGATGTAGACGGAAACATTACAACAGAATTATTTAGTGAACAACAAAGAAGTGAAGACTTACTTAAAATTTTAGGTTATGACAACTAATACCTATGCTGGAATTCCAGAAGAATTTGCAAAATTAGAACAAGCAAAAATTGTATTGATTCCTGTGCCTTACGATGGTACAAGTACCTGGCAAAAGGGTGCCGATAAAGGGCCTCAGGCCTTTTTGGATGCTTCAGCTAATATGGAGCTCTATGATATTGAAACGGATACCGAAGTATACCAGCAAGGCGTGTATTTAGCTGATGCTATTACCGAAAACAGTTCACCGGAAGCCATGGTCGATGCTGTGCATAAAGTAACCAAGCAATTTATTAAGAAAAACAAATTCGTAACGATTTTTGGTGGTGAACACTCTATATCCATAGGCACTATAAGAGCTTTTAATGAAATGTTTCCCAGTTTGACGGTATTACATATCGATGCCCATGCAGATTTACGTAAAAGTTACGAAGGCACATCCTGTAACCATGCTTGTGCCGTATATGAAGCTAGTCAGACCACTAATCTAATTCAGGTGGGTATTCGTTCTATGGATATTATGGAAACAACCGTCATAGATACCGATAAAACTTATTTTGCACATGAAATGGCTGTTGACGATACGTGGATGGACTCGGCTATTGATCAAATGACCGATAATGTATTCATCACTTTCGATTTAGATGCTTTAGACCCATCTATAATGCCAAGTACGGGAACGCCAGAACCTGGTGGTCTATTTTGGTACGAAACCTTAGACTTTTTAAAGCAAGTGTTTGTAGAAAAAAATGTTGTAGGCTTTGATATCGTTGAGTTGTGTCCGAATTCAAAAGAAAAATCATCCGACTTTTTGGCAGCGAAATTGTATTATAAGATGTTAAGTTATAAATTTATGAACGAAGCCATCGATGACGATTACGATAATACTTACGATGTATCGAAACAAAAAAGTAATGTAAATAAATTTAATGACGATGATGAATACTAAAGGGCCAATATCCCAATTTATAGAAAAACATTATTTGCACTTTAATGCTGCTGCTTTAGTGGATGCTGCAAAGGGCTACGAAGCTCAATTAGATAATGGTGCTAAAATGCTCATCTCTTTAGCAGGGGCTATGAGTACGGCAGAGTTAGGGAAGAGTTTGGCAGAAATAATACGTCAGGATAAAGTGCAGATTATATCTTGTACTGGAGCTAACTTAGAAGAAGATATTATGAACTTAGTTGCCCATTCGCATTACAAACGTGTTCCAAATTATCGCGATTTGACGCCAAAAGAAGAATGGGACTTGCTGGAAAAAGGATTGAATAGGGTTACCGATACCTGTATCCCAGAAGAAGAGGCGTTTAGACGTTTGCAAAAGCACATTTTTAAAATTTGGAAGGATGCCGACGATAAAGGCGAGCGCTATTTGCCACATGAGTTTATGTATAAAATGCTATTGTCTGGGGTTCTAGAAGAATTCTATGAAATCGATTTAAAAGATTCTTGGATGTATGCCGCTGCCGAAAAGAACTTGCCTATTATCTGTCCGGGATGGGAAGATAGTACAATGGGCAATATTTTTGCAAGTTATGTACTTAAAGGTGAGTTGAAAGCCAGTACCATGAAATCGGGGATAGAATATATGACTTTTTTAGCAGATTGGTACACCGATAACTCTGAAAATGGTATTGGTTTCTTCCAAATAGGAGGTGGAATAGCAGGCGATTTTCCTATTTGTGTAGTGCCAATGCTATATCAGGATATGGAACGTACAAATACCCCATTCTGGAGTTATTTTTGCCAGATAAGTGATTCTACTACCAGCTATGGATCTTATTCAGGAGCCGTACCTAACGAAAAAATAACTTGGGGTAAGCTAGATATCGATACGCCAAAATTTATTATTGAAAGTGATGCAACAATTGTGGCGCCTTTAATTTTTGCATATCTTTTGGGTCAATAAACCAAACCAACCATAAAAAAGATTTATATGAAAAACAGAAATGATAATTTAAAACGTGTCATTGTAGACTTTAAAAAGTTAACACCTGAGATATTGGCCTTATTGGTAGAAAAGTATCCCGATGGTTACGATGACGATCAAATTATATCATTTAAAAATCAGCATAACGAAATTATTGAAGCTGTTGAAGTTACCACATCAGACACCAAGTACTTAGTGAAAGTTAGTAAAAAACTGGCCATAACTATGGAAAATTATGATGAAGATGATTATGAAGATTTTGACAATGATGATCCAGAAGCGGTTCAGGATCCTGATGTAAGTGATGAAGAAGCAGACGATGATAACGATTAACACAGTAGAAGGGCAATGAGGACAGCTACTTTTAAAGCGTATAAAAAAGGCTATTATACATTTTGGTTTGATAACGGTGACGAATTGGCCTTTGAGGAAGTGCATCCTCGCGTATTAAAACAATTCGATTTAAAAAACGATAAAAGTTTAATCGACAAGGAATTTAGGATAACCTTTGTGGAAGATGAAGATGGAGATGATGTTATTTACAGAGTTGAAAGTTTAAAACCTCTATAATTCACTTTTAAATTATAGCCTATGCAAACCTCATTTCACATGTCACTGCCTTGCCAGAGTGTCAAGGAGACAAAGCAATTTTACACGAGTATTGGAGCTACATTTGGTAGAAGCACACTAAGTTGGGTTGATGTCAATTTTTATAGCCACCAAATAACGTTCATTAAAGCTGGAAAATTTAATTTTAATTGCCCAAACTATGTGTTCGAAGGGAAGATATTGCCGTCCTTCCATTTTGGGATTATTTTGGACCATACAACATGGAAAAATGTTTATGACAAGTTTAGGGAATTACAATTGGATCTGGTAACCGGGTCTGTTTTTTTAAAAGACAAAGCGGGTGAGCACTATTCTTTTTTCGTAAAAGACCCTAATGATTATATGTTGGAATTTAAAAGTTTTAAAGATTCAAACGACGTATTTACTTTTTAAATGTACGCTGTAGTTGCTTATCAGGTTGCTAGTGCCATCAATATCAAATACAGTAGGCAACAGTTACCTTGGCAATTGTTGTTTCATGATAGCGACGAGCTTTATTTTTCCACTACACCAGAGAAATTTGTATATATATTTCAGTATGGTATAGTGAGTTTTTTCAACATGTCCAAAGCTGAAATAAAAATGACCTTGCGTTACATACAGCCACTAAGTGTTAATTATTTTAAACAAAAATTGTCAGATTCTGTGACAGTTGCTATAGAACCTAATACTCTAAAAGTAGAATTTGATAGAGTTGTGCTTCCTAATTTTGATGAAGAAATGATTCGTTTGGTGATGCTAAATACTTCACAATCAGTAGCACTGGATAGGTATTCTGAAATAACCGAAGAACTGCTTGTCGAAACTAATAAACACACCTTGTATCTTGAACAAAGAGGAAAGCTGGATATTTCTGGAAACAAGTTAAAAAGATTTATAGGCAAGATTTTAAACATAAAAAATAAGATTTCGGAGAACTTGTATATTTTCGATTCTCCCGAAATCACGTGGGAAAGAGAACAACTTAGCAAGCTTAATCTAGATTTAAAGCAATCTTTTGATTTAAAGGATAGGTACCGATTAATTCACGATCGTATAGAAATTATTAAAGAGAACTTAGAACTCTTTAAGGATATTATGGACCATAAAGAGAGTAGTAAACTAGAATGGATTATAATTATATTAATTATTATTGAAGTGATTGATTTGTTTATTTCCAAGTTGGTTAATCTAATTTAAGGATGGATTTAGACTTCCGTTTTTGGAAGTTTTTTATAAATATTTCCCATATAAAAACGCCATAAACAATAAGGTATTCTAAGGCTATTATCCATAAATTTTCAGACTTATCAGCCTTGTTAGTATTTAAGTAAGCCAAATAGCTTAGTATGATAATGAAACTCCATACTAAAGGATATTTATAGTGAGTAAATACAGACAAAATTAAAAGTGTTGAAATGTACCAAGGGTGAACTGTTGTAGCTGTAAAGTAATAAAACGACAGGACCAATAACATGGCTGTAATGAGTTGTTGGGTTGTTTTGTTTTTTCTGAAAAATGTCAATAACAAAACAAAAAGTAAGATGAGGTATGGAATCGTTTTTCCTATTATTGCAATCTCGTTATATCCCCTAAAGCAATAACCAATTTCCCTAGCGATATAATATAAACTACCGTTGAACTCAAAATTATTAAACCATAAAGCTATGGTTTCGGTGTAATTATTAATAAATTCAGAAGAATAAAAAGGTGTAAAGAGTAATAGGACAACACTGATTACAATGGCATAAAATGAAATAAGTCTTGTCATTCTGAGCAATAGCGAAGAATCTCTCCCGTAATTGGTGGAAACATTTACTGGGGTTGTAGAAGTACAGTTGCTAAGGCTACTCGAAGCGAACCACTGAAAAAATAAAGGCAAAAAGATTAAGGGGATTAATTTCACTGAAATGGAAAATGCCAAAACTATGGCAGCCCATGGCCATTTACCCATGTGCATTAAGTATAGACTCCACACCAAAAAGAAAATCATAACGCCTTCAAAATGTAAGTTTCCAGTGAATTCTATAATGATGAACGGATTTAAAACATACCAAAAAATAGCATGCATGGGTAATTTAAGTTTTTTCAATAGTTTTTTTCCAAAATGTAACGTTCCAAAATCGGCAACAATAACAAGCAGTCGCATCAACACTACCGATCCCAAAAGACTTTTATTAGTAAATAGAGCAGCAATGGCAAAGCATAATTGGTTTAAAGGTGGGTAATTGGTAAAATGACTAGCATTTAACACCCCCATACCATTAAATAATTCTTGAGCTTCGGCGATAGGAAATTTACCTTGACTGACAAATGACTCAGGTGTATATAAATAAGGATTGAACCCCTCTAAAATCATTCTGCCATCCCAAATAAAACGATAAAAATCCTGAGATAAATTGGGAATGGCTAGTATAAAGATGGCCCGAAAACTAAAAGCAATATAGGTTAATGCTTCTGTATTATTCTTAAAACTAATAATGGACCTATAAAATAGGGTGAACAAACTAAAGTAAAGACAAAGCAAAAGCAAATAATCGGTGCGTACCAAATGGTAAGCGAATAAGTAATAAATTAATAGGTTACTTAAAATTAATATTACTAAAAGTTTGTTCAACTTTAAAACACCTGAAGATAATTGCATATACCAAATATAAATGATTTGTCAATTGTTTTTCTTTTAAAACACTTACTTGATATTCTTAATTTAATCTGTTAACTTCGTTAGGTTTCTGAAAATCAACTAAAAAAATCCATATGAAGTTTAAAATTATTCTATTAAACGTCTTCGTTATTTCAATATTTAATGGTCAGGCTCAAGATCGCGTAACAGGTGAACTTTTTGCAACCAGATCTGAAGTCATAGCTCAAAATGGTATGGTTGCGACAAGTCATCCATTAGCAACACAAGTAGGCTTAGATATTTTAAAACGAGGTGGTAATGCTATAGATGCAGCTATTGCAGCTAATGCAGCTTTAGGTTTAATGGAGCCAACGGGTTGTGGTATTGGAGGTGATTTATTTGTGATTCTTTGGGATGGCAAAACCCAAAGATTATATGGTCTTAATGCCAGCGGTCGTTCGCCAAAAGGGTTAACTTTGAACTATTTTAAGGAAAAAGGACTAAGTACAATACCTTCTTATGGGCCTTTGCCGATTAGTGTGCCAGGTACTGTAGATGGTTGGTTTACTTTACATAATAAATTTGGTTCGTTGCCAATGACTACCATTTTGGAACCGGCTATTAATTATGCTCAAAATGGTTTTCCGCTCACAGAACTTATAGCCTTTTATTTCAATATAGGTATTTCGAAATATTTGGAAAAAGGATTCCCTAATATAGAAGATAACTATCTACGGGATGGTAACATTCCTAAAGAAGGGGAATTATTTAAAAATTCCTATTTAGCCAATACTTATAAAAAAATAGCCGATGGAGGAAGGGATGCATTTTATAAGGGAGACATAGCCAAAACTATTACGGATTTTATCAAATCACAAGGTGGCTTTTTGTCAATGGAAGATTTAGCTGAACACAAATCTGAATGGGTCGAACCCGTTTCGGTGAACTATAGAGGTTATGATATTTGGGAATTACCGCCTAATGGACAAGGTATTGCTGCATTGCAAATGTTACAGATTTTAGAAGGTTATGATTTTTCGGAAATTGAATTTGGCAGCACTGAGCATTTGCACCTTTTTACCGAAGCCAAAAAGCTAGCTTTTGAAGATCGTGCTAAATACTATGCCGATACGGATTTTGCTAAAGTACCTGTTGAAACATTAATTTCCGATAACTATGCCGCTAAGAGAAGGGAACTTATAAAAGAAAGAGCTTCCAAATATAAAGCTGGTAAAATAAGTTCGGGAGAGACTATTTATTTAACTACAGCTGATAAATATGGTAATATGGTTTCTTTTATCCAGAGCAACTATCGAGGGATGGGTTCGGGAATGGCACCTCCAAAACTAGGTTTTATGCTTCAGAATCGTGGTGAATTATTTAATTTAAAACCAGGATATAATAACACCTATGAACCTGAAAAAAGACCTTTCCATACCATTATCCCAGCTTTTATTACTAAAGATGGTCAACCTTTCATAAGTTTTGGGGTTATGGGAGGCGATTTTCAACCACAAGGCCATACGCAAATTGTTATGAATATTGTGGATTTTGGGATGAACCTGCAAGAGGCTGGTGATGCACCACGTTGGGACCATAGCGGGTCGTCTTCTCCAACAGGCGAGGCGGCAGAGGGTATAGGCGAGATCCATATAGAATCGGGAATTCCCTATGAAACGGTTAGGGGACTTATGTTTAAAGGGCATAAGGTTGGCTATGGGTTAGGATATTATGGTGGCTATCAAGCTATTTTGTGGGATGCCAAGAACAAGGTGTACAGAGGTGCTTCAGAAAGCAGAAAAGATGGTCAGGTTGCAGGGTATTAAACCTGATTAAACTTTTGAGGTTATAGATTTAAAAAACACATAACCAAAACCTATAAACAACATAAGGTGAAAAGGGAACAATCCAAAATCTCCACCTTGGTTGCCAACAATAAAGGCACTATACATTCCAAAACCAAAATAGAGCATAAGCAAACCTTCAAAAACGACATGCTTAGATATGGCTCCTTTAATATATTTGTTGTTTTTCCAGTTGTCTTTAAACCTACTTATGTTAAATTTTGGAGTACGCACAAATTCACTTTTCTTTCCCAAATGACCTTCTATAACAGCTATGGAATTGTGTAGCGAAAAGCCCATGGCTATTGAAAAGAACACAAAAAACATCCCTATATATCCTATAAAATTTTTTAAGCCGTTTCCATATATGTTTTTGTACATATGCCAATAACAAATAAAGAATATAACTGTACTAATTACAAAAAAGCTCATTGCAAAAAAATAAGGCTTAAGGTGAGCGTATTCATTCTTTATATATAGCATAGGGATACTTAAAACACCAACAATGAATATGTTTAAAAACATGGTGCTATTTAATAAATGAAGTAGGCCGTGCACCTTGGTTTTTGTCGAAATGTTCGGATTTTTTAAAACCCGCCAAAGCATTTTTCTGAAGTTTTCGGCACCTCCTTTATTCCATCTAAACTGTTGGGAACGGGCAGCACTAATAACTATAGGGAGCTCTGCAGGGGTTTGCACATCTTCAAGATATTTAAACTTCCAGTTTTTTAATTGGGCACGGTAACTTAAATCCAAATCTTCAGTTAAGGTATCACCTTCCCAATTACCTGCATCTATAATACAAGTTTTTCTCCAAACACCTGCTGTACCATTAAAGTTTATAAAATGTCCTTTACTGTTTCTTCCTACTTGTTCTAAAGTAAAATGTGCATCTAATGCAAAAGCTTGAATTCTAGTAAGTATCGAGTAGTTTCTATTTATGTGCCCCCATCGGGTCTGCACTACACCAATATTTTTATCCTTAAAATGAGGTATGGTTTGCCTTAGCCAATCTTTTTTAGGTAAAAAATCGGAATCAAAAATAGCTATAAATTCACCCTTGGCAATTTTAAGGCCTTCTTTCAGGGCGCCTGCTTTAAATCCTATTCTGTTGGTTCGGGTAATATGCTGAATATCTAATCCTGTAGCTTGAAGTTTTTCAATATGTGCACGAGTGTATTCAACTGTTTCATCGGTGGAATCGTCAAGCACCTGAATTTCAAGTTTGTCATTGGGATAATCAATTTCTGCTATATTATCCAATAAACGCTCCATAACATACATTTCATTATATACAGGAAGCTGAATAGTTACATGCGGAGTTTCATCTGGGTTAGAAAGATCGAACGTTTCACAATCTACTTTCGCTTTTTTTGAGGATAAATAATTGATTAACAAATTAAGCTGTGCTAAAGCATATAGAAATATCATCAAAAGCGCAATAGAATATATAACTATTACAGTTGTTTCTAGAATCATTTGTTAAAGCTGTATTTAAATATCCAACCCAATATTTTTACACCTGCAAATATAGCACCTTTTATTGTACCAGAAACTTTTGAAACACCAATTCTATTTCTATAATTTACTGGTATTTCGGTGTATGTAAGATTTTTTTTTAAAGCTTTTAATTGCATTTCTATAGTCCAACCATAAGTTTTATCTTCCATGTTTAATTCCAAAAGCTTATGGTATTTAATGGCTCTAAAAGGACCCAAATCGGTGAATCTTGCTCCAAAAAAGAGTTTCATTAAAGTTGTGGCAAGCCAATTGCCCAATATTTGAGGAACAGTCATAGCGCCAGATTCACGTAGTCGTTTAACCCGTGCCCCTATTACAAAATCGATGTTGTTATTTATAATGGGAGCTACTATTTTGGTTAGTTCTTCGGGATGATCACTGTAATCACCATCTAGGAATACAATAATATCTGGTCTTTCTGTTTTATTTGAAACATATTCCATACCCTTTAAACAGGCATAGCCATAGCCTTTACTGTTTTCGGTTAACACGGTAGCACCAGCTTGTTTGGCGTTAATTTCGGTATTATCGGTTGAATTATTATTAACCACAATAATTTCATCTACTTTTTTGGGAATATCCCTAATGACATAGGAAATGGAATCTGCTTCATTAAAAGCAGGAATAATGACGTTAATCTTAGTCATGTAGTAATATTGAATTACAAAAGTACAACAACCTGAGTCGATTTTACAATGACTAACTAATAGAATTGTATAGGGCTTTATACATAGAGGAATCTTACAGTGTATAGTCACATATTGACGCTAAATGTGAGGCATCTGTGCCGCAACAGCCACCATACACATTTAAGTTAGGTAAGAGGGATTTAAGTTGGGCATAAAGTTTCCCCAGTTCATCTTTATCTCCTACATCAATTTTAGTGGATTGATCTAGTTCTTCATGACTTTTACAAGAGGCATTGGCCCTTATTCCTTTTATTCTCGATTTCCATATTTCATCTTTTTCAATAGCAGTCATAAAGTGTGTTGGATGGGCACAATTAATCATATAGTAAATGGGGTAATTCCCTGTAGTTTCATCTGTTTTTAAGATGGCCTTTTTTAGAGTTTCGCCAGAAGGGAGATGTCCATTGGTTTCTACAGTAAAGGATATTACTACAGGGATATTAAAGAATTTTGCCACTTTAGCAATTCCAATAGCTTCGTTACTGTAGGTCATGGTAATGGCCGAAATTATATCGGCACCTCCTGCTTTTAACGCTTCAATTTGAAGGCTATGGTATTTTTGTGCCTCGCCTGTGGTCATAGATTCATTAACAGAATAACCATCTCCTCTTGTGCCAACACAACCACTGATTATAAAAGCTCCAATATAATCCTTGTGCTTGTCTCTTAAAGTAATGAGTTGTTTGATTGCTTTTTGATTCATTTTAGTTAAATCGGTAGCGTTGTAACCTAATTTGTATCCCCAATCTGGATTTGCACGCCATGTTGCACTTTCCAAAATAAACCCCGTTTGATGTTTCTTGGCTATGGTAATGTAATCATCATAATATTCAATTAGAGTATTTTCATGTTCTGGGTGGTCCAATAAAGTGAATGCGGCAAAATGGGGTAAATCGATGCCTCTGTTAAATATTAAATCGGTTTCAAGACCTCCATCGGTTAAAAAGATAGACGCATTTAGCTTTTCAGTAATAGTCATAATTCTAAGATTTTGATTTGTTTATATCACGAAACGTGAGCATTTCAATGATTTTTGAAGAAGCTCCATCATAAAACCCTGTCTCGTATTGATAGGTTTTTGGATTTTTGAAGGATCCAAAAATGATATCGAATATGGGTAAATCGGAATAATTGTGTTTATGAATTCCTTTAGCATGGTGAATTGTGTGGCTTTCTGGGCGTTGAATAATATAGCCAAGCCATTGCGGAGTTTTAATATTGGTATGCTGAAAGATACCCAAAAACATGGTGGCCAATAACATTATAGTAACAGCCTGTGGTGTGACACCAATCAATAGTGCCAAACAAATACTTCCTAAGAATGTAAAGCCAATCATATCGAACAAGCTAAAGTAGAAGGCTCCGTATGTGTCCATGCGCTCTGCACTATGGTGCATTTGGTGAAATACACGCCATAAAGTATCATTCTTGTGCATGGCTCTATGCCATACAAATACTCCGAATTCGTATAATATGATTGCTAAAATACCACCACCAAGGTGCCCTAGGTTTGTTAAATCAAAAAATTGATATTTAGATAAAAATGGATCTGTGAGTAATGGTAAGTATGACGATAAATAAAAATACACTCCAAAGGAAATAAGCCCTTTAAGTTTCCAGTTCTTAACTTTAGGCAATCTTCTGGCCGGAAATAAAGCTTCCCAAATAATTAGAATAAAGTACATTGCTAAAGCAATTAATGAGATGGGGTCCAATAAAATTTCTAATGGTGTTGGCATAATAATAGTTTTTAATAGTTTTGTTCTTACTTCTAAAGGCGTAAGTTTTTGCCTTACGATGTAAGTTTTAAAAATAAGAGGTAAGTTCCTCTTTTATAAGGTCCAATGTACTATGATTTCGGGTGAGTAGGAACAGTAAGTACCTGTTTTTATGGATATAGAGAGATGTTTTGCCAAATTTGGATGCACAAGCTCTATTTTTTTAATACAATTACGAATGCGCCAGGTTACCGCCGAACGTGCCTTTTCAATAGTAGAACCTATTTTTCGGGTTTTTCCAGACAAACCCAAAGATTGTGAAAGATGATCAAGAATGGCATCATATTCTTCCCTAAGAGGATTAATTTTTTCAATTTGATTTAAGGTTTCGGCTTCAGCAATATCTTCTTTAAGTTCCTTTAATCGCTTTTGATAGGCTTGTTTTGCTTTATGGTCTAAAACTTCAATTGATTTGCTCTCATCAACGCTAGCATTCATAAGATCTAAGCAATGAAATTCTTTTTTAGGATGGCTTAATAGCTTGTGGATATCGTAAAACCCTTTCGCATCTTTTAAGGTAACGGAATGGCCCAAATAACTCATTTCCCAAATATTTCCTTTTAATTGAAACAAATTATGTGTGTGGTTAATTGAAGTTTTCGAAGGTGCTTTTAATAATCGCTTTTCAGACTTTATAAAATCAACTAAAGGGGCTAAATAGGTGAATCCCTTAAATGGATTTACAATCATAAGCCATTCTAAGGCCTCTTCTTCAAGCATTTTTTTTCCTGAATAAACAGCATTTTTAAATTGAGATAAATAAATATCCCAGCAACGCCACATGTTACTGTAATCTTTAAGTTGTAAATAAGCTGCAGCTATGAATGCAGGGAAATCTGTCCAACAATTAAAATTGGTTTTTTTGCTTAGTGCAATAGCGGTTTCAAAATCACCAACGGCCAAATAGTAATTCGAACCATGTGCGTAATAATGATTGTTATGAAACGGATTCAATTCAATGGCTTTTAGGTATAGTTTTATAGATTCTTCCGCATAACCCAAAAACATTAAGGAAAAAGCAACCCTGAGTAGGTGTGAACAGTCATTGGAGTTCATCCGCAACGATTTTCTTAAATAATGCTCGGCTTTTTCATATTCACCCATATAAACATATGTTCTTCCCAAAACACCCAAAGCGATATAATCATTAGCATCAAGTTCTATGGCTTTTAAAGCGTATTTATGCGCACCTTGCATACTAATATCCCAACGATCCCAAATAAGACAGGACCAAAAGTTAAAGTAACTTAATGACAGGCCTGTATAGGCCAAAGAGTAATTAGGGTTAATTTTTAAAGAGGCATTAAAGTATTCACGCGCCTTAATATCGTTGTCCCCAGTTCCTTTTTGTAGGGTGTGCATACCCATGATATAGTTTTCATAGGCCGCTAAATCGACTGCATTTTTTTTATATGAATGGGATAATAGATTATAATTAATTTTTTCCTGAAGTACGGTAACTATTTGCTGTATTATATCGTCCTGGGTTTCCAATAGTGAATCTAATGTTTCATTGTACAGGTTACCATAAACCAAACTATGGTCTTGATCTTTTATAAGTTGAATGGATATCCTAAGCGTGTTTTTTAGATTACGGACGGTGCCATAAATAAGAAAATCGGCTCCCAGTTTTTTTATTTCTTTTTGGTTTGATATGTCCTTTATTCTTAATGTTGAATATGAGGATATCACGGAAAGCCCTATAAACTTTGAAAAATGAGTAATAAGATCTTCAACAAAACCTAAGAAGAGTTGTTTTATTCTATTGTCACTACTCGTAATTTGAAATGGTAAAACGGCAATAGTGATATTTTTGTTTTTAGTCAGCATTATACTTTAAAAAGAAAGAGACCTAGACAATTCATATGGAACTACTAATTTAAGGAATTTAGCAGCATTAACGTTTATTTAATTAAGGTTTGGTATGTTGTTTTCTGTCCAATCCTCTTAATTTTAAAGGTGTTATCATGCTAATGTTTATGAGAGTCTTTTGGAATGAAGCAGAAAAATGCATTAATAATAGGGCTTATAACAGAATATTCTTTTTATTTACCATGTACTAAATTCATTAAATCAACATTATTTCCTAGAAGGATGTCATTTTGATTGATACGTCCTTTTATAGTGTTATTTTCCAATTTTAAAACTCCTCGCGGACAAACGGCACTGCAAATACCACAACCAACACAACTGGAGCGCACAATGTTTTCACCCTTTTGGGCATAAGAACGGACGTCGATACCCATTTCGCAGTAGGTAGAGCAGTTGCCACAGGAAATGCATTGGCCTCCATTAGTAGTGATCCTAAATTTAGAAA
Source organism: Aestuariivivens sp. NBU2969 (assembly GCF_019931125.1). Taxonomy (NCBI): domain Bacteria; kingdom Pseudomonadati; phylum Bacteroidota; class Flavobacteriia; order Flavobacteriales; family Flavobacteriaceae; genus Aestuariivivens; species Aestuariivivens sp. NBU2969. The sequence continues at coordinate 44,801 of NZ_JAIOUU010000007.1, read as the reverse complement.
ACATACGTTGTTGAAATCCTAAAATGGCAGCCATAGGGCAACCAAATCGGCACCAAACTCGATTTCCTAAAATAGGGTAGAACCCTGTGCCAATAACTCCAGAGAAAATAGAACCGATATACAAACCATAGACTGAACGTAAACTGCTCGATTTTATAAAAAACACTTGATCTGATGTGCCTGTATAATATAATAGGAATAATGAAACAATAATGGCAAAATATCCTATAGCACCATAGCGGGCATCTTTACCTAGTTCCTTACGTTTAAAAACCATAACAGTAATGAACAAGACTGTTAAAAAGCCAAAAACACTTAATAGAAAAGTTTTTCTTGTTAACAAAAATTTATTAGGATCGCTACTTAAATAGGTATATATAACAGCTGTAGTCATGATAACTGAAAACACCAATACACTATGAATTAACCAACGTTCGGTTTTCCAGGCGATAAACTTTTTGGAGGATAACTGCCTAAAAGCATCTCCAGCGGTTTCTGCTAGAGCCCCACAACCACAAACCCAAGAACAATACCAGCGTTTTCCAAATTTATAGGTGAGTATGGGTGATATAGCGAAAATGGATAATATTCCAAATATTAAAAGGGATAGTCCTAAAGTTCCTGAGGATAAAAAACCATTAATGGACCAACTGTCAAAAATATAATAGTTTAAAGGCCAAATACTTTTTAAGTCGTAATAAGGGAGATTATAATTAGGGCTTTCATTTAGTCTTACCATAAATTCTGGAATCAAAAACGCAAAACCCAATTGAAAAAACATAACCGAAATGGTTCTCAACTGTTGGTAACGATTATGGCGGTATTTCAATATAAACTTATATCCAAAAATGAGAATAGCAACCGTATAAAGTGTGCCGTAAACAAACCATTGACTAGCTGGTTTGCCACTGAATAAATAGCTTAAGGGGTCAAATAAAGCAATGAGCCCAGTGTTTTCATTGTTATTAGAGCCTAACCCTAAATATTTCGGAAAAAAATAAAGGACAATATAAAAACCAGTAAGTACAATGCCCGTTAACCAGCCTAATACGCCTCTAGAAGAAATAGATTTAAACCAAATACTATCATTTTTTATGCCTTTCATTTTTTTTAGATAAGCATCCCTAGAAAAAATAATTGTTCCTATAGTAATTAGGCTTAATGAGACTGTTAATATTAAGGTTTTTTGAGAAGAGGGGGTGTTAAAGAGGGCAAGAACTAAAATAAATAGACCAATCATGCCTAATAAAACAGCAATTTTTTGAACTGAAGATAAATGGTTAGCATCAGGTTTTGCTAAAGACATACTATAATTTAGTTTTTGATTCATAACTATATGGACTGAAGTTGGTGGTTAGTGTAGGTTTTTAAAATTTGACTTTCAAACCTGTAAAAAAGTTCGGGATCGAAATTGGCTTCAGCTAGGTGTTGTATCACGTAATCAACATTTCTTTTTTCGGTAAGCCATCTGTTAAAAACTTCATGTCTCATACGAATACCAAATGTATTGATTCCCAAAAACTCATTTGTTTTGTTGTTGTAGCATACTGTAATACATTTAGTATCATCTTCATGCTTCCAATGGAAATGAGCTTCCTCTTTTTTAGGTTTGGCAAACACCCAACCATAGGTTTGGTACTCGATATCTATAAATTTGGCCGAATTAAACCAATGGCCAGGATTGTAAGGCATACGGTTGCCACAAATGGTTTGTGCTACAGTTTCACCCATCATGCGTCCAGTGTACCAAACTGCTTCAATGGATTTTCGGTTACCTATTGGTTCGTCTTGTTCGGCACAATCACCAATGGCATAAATGTTGGGAATATTTGTTTCTAAAAACCGATTCACTTTTACGCCCCTCCCCGTTTCAATATCAGAGCCTTTTAAAAAATCAATATTAGGAGATACACCTGCGGTTAACCCAACCACATCACAAGGTATTTCCTCATGAGTTTCCTCAACAATGACAGACATTACTTTTCCGTTGTTATCTGCCTTAATCTCTTTCAGATTGGAACTTAATCGCAAGTCAATATTGTGGTTTCTAATATGCCGGTTTATCATAGCACTTTCTCCTTCGGGTAGTATGCCGTTCCAAAAACTGGATTCCCGAACTAAAAACGTAACGGGAATGTTTCTGCTGTTAAGCATTTCGGCAAGTTCAATACCAATCAATCCGCCACCAACTATAACAGCTCTTTTACAAGCCCTGTTATTTGGGGCGTATTTTTCAAGGTTTTCCAAATCCTGTTTGTGATATAGGCCCATTACACCATCTAAATCCTGTCCTGGCCAGCCAAATTTATTAGGCTTACTACCTGTGGCTATAATAAGTTTGTCGTAACACACGGCATTGCCATTTTCAAAATGTAGTGTATTGCTTTTGGTTTCAATCGTTTTTACATAACCTCTTTTAAGATTGATGTTGTTTTTCTTCCAAAACCAATTTTCATAAGGTTGGGTGTGTTCAAATGTCATATGACCCATATATACATACATCAGCGCAGTACGCGAAAAGAAATAATCGGTTTCAGCAGAAATAACAGTTATTTTTTTATTAGATAATTTCCTGATATGACGAGCAGCAGTAATGCCCGAAATGCCATTTCCTATAATTACAATGTGCTCCATGCTTTTTTGAATTATATGTATTAGGTCGAAGTTAAAGATAAAAACTTAATTTGATCAATAATTGAGAATTACTTTAAATTGGATTAGTTGTGTAGGGACTTTCAAAATCTTAAGACTTTTAAGTTTTTTAAAAGTGTAAGTTGACATACATTTTTATAAATTAAGATTGAGTATTATTTAGTGAATTAAAATTGATGAAACTCAAATTTTCACAGGAGTATCCAGTAACAATTGATTATATTTAAGGTTTTCTATTTATTAAAATAATAGCTTATTTTTGATTGAAAAATCAAGTATGCGAACATTTGCTATTGGGGATATTCATGGTGGATTAAAGGCTTTAATCCAATTATTAAATAAGTTGGAGCTTAAAGACGGAGACAGTCTTATTTTTATGGGTGATTATGTTGATGGTTGGAGCGAGTCGGCGCAAGTGATTCAATTTTTAATAGAATTGTCGCAAAAATTCAACTGCATTTTTATAAAAGGGAACCATGATATTTGGTGTGAAGCGTGGTTAAGAAATGGGGCAGTAGATCCAGTTTGGTATATGCATGGAGGAAAGGAAACGATAGAAAGCTATGACCCTTTTTCAAAAAATCAAAAGCAAGAGCACTTAGTATTTTTTGAAAATATGAATCCCTATTATATTGACAATTCCAATCGTTTATTTTTACACGCTGGTTTTACCTCAATGCATGGAGTGGAAAAAGAAGTGTTCCAAGCCGTATTTTATTTTGACCGAACGCTTTGGGAAATGGCCTTGACCATGGATAAGCGTATTGAAACGAATTCCGCTATATATCCTAACCGATTAAAGCATTATAGCGAAATTTATATTGGTCATACCCCTACCCTTAATTATGGTGTGGAAGTCCCAATGCATGCCATAAATGTATGGAATATTGATACTGGAGCAGCTTTTACGGGAAGATTGTCGGCGATAGATATTAATTCCAAAACTGTTTTTCAAAGCGATGCATTGCCGAGCTTATACCCTAATGAAAAAGGAAGGAATAAATAAGAACTAAATTAACAGATTTTTCTTTTGTAGTAACGATACAGGGCATTGGCATCGGCACCAAACCACTGCTTCAAATGGATACGCCAATAATAGTATTGCAGTTTCCAAACGCCATGTTTTCGGTACATTCTAGCAGAGGATTTCAGTTTTTTATTGATTACAATAAATTGCTTTCTATTGTATAGTTCTTTGATTAAAATATTGTCCTCATAAATAGTGTAACGCTCGTCGTAGCCGCCTATAGTTTGAAATAACGATTGGGTTATAAATAAACTTTGATCACCACCCCTACAAGATTTCCAATTGAATCTAGTAAACCAACTAGCTAATTTTAGCCACCAGTGCGTACTGTCGAATTGCATTCTAAAACAGCCCGCATTATGTCCTTTTTTAACTTCGGAAATGATAAGTTGGTCAAAATGTTTTGGTGGAAAGGAATCGGCATGTAAAAAATAAAGAATAGAGCCTGACGCCCGTTTAGCACCAAGGTTCATTTGTTTTGCACGACCTTTTGTCGATTCTAAAAGTAGTACCGACGTTACCTTTAGTGGGGTCGAGAGGTCATCATGAGGTCTCGACTCTATTTTGCATAAGCTTAGTGACCGCGTTAGACCTGATATTGCTTTTACAATATCTTGAGAGCCATCAGTGCTACCCCCATCAACAACAATGATTTCAGATATGTTTTCCCTAGACGAAACAGTTTGCAAATGCTTAAGTAGTTTGCCAATATGCACTTTTTCGTTTAAAACAGGAATTATAATTGAAATTTGATGTTGCATAGGCTCTATTCATTAAGTGCCCAATTATAATCTTTATATTTTATTTTGGCTTGTTCTGAAATTTCAATTTCTGAATATTGATTTAAAAAATCAATTAAACCTCCATTTTTCTTAAAATCTTCAGGAAACCATTTGAAGATTTTTGAAAGTTCTAAATGATTTTTTGAAATGGAATTTCTTTCTGGATCGTTTAAAAATGCTTTTGTTGCTAGTGTTAATTGTTCGTTCAAGTTTGAAGCAATATAGGCTTCGTTCAGTAAATTAGGACAGGAATAAGAGGCACAAACAATGGCAAAGTGTATACGCGGCTCATCCATTTTTCGTAAGATTTGATGTTCAATCTCATCTAAATTATACCATTTGTCACCTAATTTCCAATGTCTTTGTTTCCAGGGGTCATTAATGTCCTTAATACTTTTAAGGGGATAATGCCTGAGGATGAGGTCTATAGTCATGGCATTATAAGCGTTGATCCAATAGGCTAATTTGCCTTCTTTTGCCCAAGTGTCTTTGGGCAACGTATTCCCCAAATACACAATGTAATCTTGAAGTGTCTTCCAATCGGTTTTGATGCCTTTATAATTAACGTTTCCAGTATCTGAAACGTGTTTTTTTAACAGCTCATCCCAAGTGTTATGAACAGGGCATGCTTCCTTTTTAGAATAAGCTTCCTTAGCATCGTTTGAAACATTGTCTTGCTCAATGGGCTTGGTCTCTTTTGCAGCTATAGTATTTGGAGCAGAAGATGTCTCTTTAACTGCTGTAACGGTTACAGTAACGCTATCATTTTTAACATCTCTTTGGATAATCGCTATAGAGTTGTTTTCAATGGTCCGCTTAGGGCCAGAACAATCACATAATAACATTGCAATGAAAAGTAATTTTATAACCTTCATCTATGTATAATTACCTAAGAATTTTTAGTCATTATTGAGCTTCAAATACAAGCCTTAATAACACAACTATTAACCAATAATTAGTTAAAATTAACAACAGCCTCCACCATCATAATGAAATGTCGAATCGCTAATAAAAATATCATCCCTGTTCAATGCAGTTAAGGTACTTGCTGTTTTATCGCAAATGGCCAAGGGTTGATTTTTTAATAAAACATGTCCTTTTTTGTCATCAAAATAATCATCTTCCCCAAAATAGATGGCAGCTTTCCCAGTAAATACACAGGGGCCGTCTTCGGGCATTGGGTCTTTTATGGCAGCTACTTCAATCGATTCTATATAGATCATCTCATCTGTTGGGTAATGCTTTGGGTCTAATATGCGGTAAGGTTTTCTGGCCCTGACTTCAATAGTGCCAAAACCAGTATCGGTGAGCAATTTTATGTACTCTTTGATGGGCAAACTTCCACTTAGGCATAGAGCACGTAAATGGTCATCGTTACGTAATGTATTGTTCATAGGTTGCTCGCAAGTAGGATCGCTCATAACCAAACGGCCATGAGGCTTTAAAACCCGATACATTTCGGCTACTGCTTTTTTTAAATCGTCTTCCTTAAAAATATTGAATAGACAATTTTGCGCAGCTACATCTATACTGCCATCATCAACAGGAAGGTTGAGAGCATCACCTTTACGAAGGTTCACGAAATCTGAATTAAACCAATCATTTTGAGCTTCGGCTTCAATAAAATTTCTGCTGGAAGCCTCCAGCATTTCATCAACTACATCCACCCCAATAACTCCATTTTTTTGTCTAGAAAAATAAGAAAATTGCAAGAGCTCCATACCACCACCTACACCTACATACAGAATTTTAGGATTGTTAGTTAAGTCGCGTGCATGAACCGTAGAACCGCAACCATAGTTCATTTCCTGCATAATCTTAGGAATTTTTAATCCTGGGAGTTCCCAAATAGGGTTGGTGGTACAACACAGTCCAATATTTGGTCTTAGTGCTGCTTCTTTATATACATTTTGTGTCGTTTCTAGGTAACTCATATTATTTTAGACATTAGGCAAAAGAAACAAGATAAGAATCACGATTTTAAAAGTTTTTAAAAAAATACTTGGATTCTTATTTATATAGGTCTTATTTCTTAAATGTTTTTTATTAGTTCTTTAAATAAAATGACCATATTAGGTTCTGCTTTGCCTGCTATTGCAATGATTTCAGAAATATCTATGGGCTTAAGGTTATCTGGGTCGCATTCATCTGTTAAAACTGACACCGCCGCCGCCTTTAATTTTAAATGATTGGCCACAATAATTTCTGGTACGGTACTCATGCCAACGGCGTCAGCACCAATAATTTTTAGCATTCGGTATTCGGCCCGTGTTTCCAGTTGTGGCCCGACAACGCTGGCATAAACACCCTCGTGTAAGGTGATGTTATAATTTTGGGCAATGGTCTTGAATGTTGTATTTATTTGTGTATCATAAGGTGTACTCATATCGGTAAAGCGTTCGCCAAGTTGATCGACACCCTTAAAGGCCAGGGGTGAACTACCTTGAAGATTAATATGGTCTTCAATAAGCATAAGTTCTCCTCGCTTGTAGTCGAGGTTTATAGCACCTGCAGCATTGGAAACTAATAGGGTTTTTATGCCCAATTGTTCCATAATGCGAACTGGAAAGGTAACGTCTTGTAGTGTATAACCCTCGTAGAGGTGAAAACGTCCCTGCATAACCACTACTTTTTTATCTTCTAACTCACCAAAAATGAGTTTGCCTTTATGAAATTCTACTGTTGCAGTTGGAAAGTTGGGAATATGGTTATAACTAATTTCCTTAATAATTGTAATTTCATTAATGAGTTGCCCGAGTCCAGTACCTAAAATAATACCTACTTCTGGGTTTTCAAATCCTTTTTCCTTAAGGTAGTTTACGGTTTCTTCTATATATTTAATCATTTAATTGTTTTAGTTTTTCTTGTAATTTTAAGTTTTGTTCGTAAAAGTTTGAAGCAAATAAATCGTCGATGGTGTCTATATCGTTTAATGTCGATAAAGTAGAATATGCAATATTTTGTATGTTTAATTCTTTCAGTGTTTCTTCCATTAAGTTTTGTTGGCTCCAAGGTTTATTTTCAAAAATGAAATTATGCATTTTGGTTAAACCAATCAAGTAATAGCCGCCATCTTTGGCAGGGCCAAAAACAACATCAAATTCGTTTAGTAGGTCAATGCCCTCTTTAATTATTTTGTAACTAATATCAGGTAAATCAGATCCAATTAAAACAATGCGCTCATATCCTTTTTCAAATCCTTTTTTAAAGGCGTTTTTCATGCGTTCACCCAAATCGTTTCCTTGTTGAACTGTTTTATACTCATTTGACCATTTGTCTTCAATAACCAAGTCAGAAAAGTAAATATGTTTGTCTATTGGAATAGTTTGTGTTACCTGTTCAGTAATTTTAACGAGTTCATAATAAACTTCAAAAGCAGCCTGATTACCAATAGTTTTGGCCAGTCTGGTTTTTACTTTACCTAATTTTAGGTTTTTTACAAAAACAATGAGTAAGCTTTTAGTCATATACCTTGATGCCTTTTTTTAGCCATTTACTCCATTTCATTGAAAATGTGTGTATGCTATCGGTTTCTTTATTTTCTAAATTGTAAATAGGAAAACCGTTATTTTTCCATTCAAAAATACCACCGTATAAGTTTTTAACCTTACTATAGCCAGCTTTTTTTAATTGTTCAGCAATATCTTCAGAACGGACTCCTAACGAACAGTAGACCACAATGGTTTGCTGCTTGTCATTAAATTTTTGGATTGTACTTTTAAGATTAAAACTATCGAAACCTACATGAATGGCATCTTTAATATGACTGATTTCAAATTCTTTTAATTCCCTAGCATCAAGGACTATGGTTTTTGTTTTGGACGTGGCCAATTCTTGAACCGAAATATAAGGTACGCTTTTATTATTATAGATGTTTAATAATTCTGATAGTGTTTCTTGAGAATAGGACTTGAATACAAATAGCAATACCAAAACCATGAGATTTCCCATTGTTTTTTGACATGGCCTATGGTGTGAAAAGTGATTAGTTATTTGCATACAAAATTAATTAGGCAACTGTTCCTTGGCAACTACTTCCTGCACCTGCTGTACAACCGTAACAGTGCTGGGAAACAACTATTTCTCTGCCTTGAAGTAGTAACTCATTATAATCCGAAATATGTTTTGCTTTGCTATTTACAGGTAATTCCAACATTTGATTAAAGTCACAATCATATAAATAGCCATCCCAACTAACCGATAGTGTATTGGTACACATCAGGTTTTCCAAGGCAACTGGATTATAGGCATCTACTAAAGCATACATGTAGTCTTCATAATTTTCCGAGGCAATTAAATAATCTAAAAATCTACTAATAGGTAAATTGGTTATGGCGAATAAATTATGAAAATGAATATCAAAATCTTTTAATAGTGCTTTTTTGAAATCTTTTTCCAAGGCATTTTGATTGGCAGGTAAAAATGCACCCGATGGATTGTACACCAAATCTAAACGTAAGTTGTTTCCTGGCATGCCATAGCCTATTTTGTTTAACATTTTTAGAGTTTCAATTGAAGCGTCAAAAACACCCTCTCCACGTTGTTTGTCAGTTTTACCTCGTGTCCAATGTGGCATAGAGCTAACTATATGGATGTTGTGCTTTTTGAAAAACTCAGGTAAATCATGGTATTTCTTATTGGCACGAATAATAGTTAAGTTGGAACGAACAATAAAATCCTTAATACCTGCTTTTGCCGCTTCTTCAACAAACCAACGAAAATTGGGATTCATCTCTGGGGCACCACCTGTTAAATCTAAAGTATGTGCTCCAGTTTTTTTTATAACCTCCAAGCATTGCAACATGATTTCTTTGGCCATGATTTCCTTTCGGTCTGGCCCCGCATCAACATGGCAATGTTCACAAACTTGATTGCACATATAGCCTAAATTAATCTGAAGAATTTCAAGTTTTTTCGCTTTCAAAGGGAATTGACCAGTTTCACTAATTTTATTTTTAAACGTAGGCAATTTGTCATTTTGGAAAATACCATTGGATAAAATTTCCAGTTGGCGTTTGCTATTGGCTAATGTGCTATTGCGTTTGTGAAGGGATTTTGTTGTCATATTTCTTAAAAGGCTTCTCGATTACAGTCGATATGATAAAAAGCAATACTGTATCACTAGACCATATCATCTATTTGAATCTAAAAATACTATCCGTCTAACTTATTTACTTTATTCATCATTTGCACACCATGAACTAGTGCGGCACCACTTTTAATGGCAGCACCAACGTGTATGGCTTCCATCATCTCTTCTTTAGTTACACCCCGTTCTAAGGTGTCTTTGGTATAGGCATCTATACAATAGGGACATTGCTCGGTATGGGAAACGGCTAAAGCAATTAACGATTTTTCACGAGCGGTTAATGCCCCTTCTTCAAATACACTGTTATAATAGTCAAAAAATTTTCTACCAAGTTCTTCACTCCATTCTGTGATTTTTCCAAATTTTCTTAAATCAGCCGGGTCATAATATGTTTTTTGCATAAAAATATTTTGTTTAAAGATAAAAATCTAAACCTTGTTGTCGAAAAAAACCTAATTACTTAACATTATTTTTTAGTTGAACGGTAAATGGTTTATATATAAAAATACCCTATTCGATTATGAATAGGGTAACATTGTTTTTCGAAAATTGACGTTTTAGTATCAATTAGTACTTTCAGAATTTGCACCATCAATAATACTTTGTACTACTTCAGGATTGAGCAACGTACTGGTGTCCCCTAGGTTGCTTATATCGTTATGGGCAATTTTACGTAAAATGCGTCTCATAATTTTACCAGAGCGTGTTTTTGGTAAACCTACGGTAAATTGGATTTTGTCCAATTTGGCTATTGGTCCTATATGTTCGGTGATAATTTGATTAATCTCTTTTCTAAGGTTGTTTTGGTCTCTTGTTTCCCCAACATCTTTTAAGATAACAAAACCATAAAGTGCATTGCCTTTGATGTCATGTGGAAAACCAACAATGGCCGATTCTGCAACAGCTGGGTGTTCGTTAATGGCGTCCTCAATAGGAGCAGTGCCAAGATTATGTCCAGATACGATAATAACATCGTCTACCCGCCCTGTGATTCTATAATAACCTACTTCATCTCTTAAGGCTCCATCTCCGGTGAAGTATTTGTTTTCGAATGCCGAAAAATAAGTGTCTTTATAACGTTGGTGATCTCCCCAAATCGTTCTGGCTATACTGGGCCAAGGGAATTTAACACACAATCTTCCGCTTACTTGATTGCCTTTGAGCTCATTGCCATTTTCATCCATTAGTGCTGGTTGAATTCCTATAAATGGTAAGGTGGCATAGGTTGGTTTTGTTGGTGTAACAAAAGGAATAGGGCTAATCATTATACCTCCAGTTTCAGTTTGCCACCAAGTGTCCACTATTGGACTTTGTTTTTTACCAATATTATCGTTGTACCAATGCCAAGCTTCTTCGTTAATTGGTTCACCTACTGACCCTAAAACTTTTAATGATGATAGGTCGTATTTTTCAACTAATTCAAGGCCTTGTTTGGCCAAAGCACGAATAGCGGTTGGGGCCGTGTAAAACTGATTAATCTTATGTTTTTCGACAATTTCCCAAAAACGGCCGAAGTCGGGATAACTTGGTACACCTTCAAACATAACGGTTGTGGCTCCATTGGCTAAAGGACCATAGACGATGTAGCTGTGCCCTGTAATCCAACCTATATCGGCAGTACACCAATAAATGTCATTTTCCCTGTATTGAAATATATTTTTAAAGGTGTAGGCAGAATAAACCATGTAACCCGCTGTAGTGTGTACCATACCTTTAGGTTTACCTGTTGATCCAGAAGTGTATAAAATGAATAATGGGTCTTCGGCATTCATTACTTCAGCCTTACATGTGGTAGATGCTTCATCTAAAAGAGGTTGTAACCATTGGTCTCTACCTTCTTTCATACTAATATTGGAAAGGATGCGTTTAGCAACTAATACTGTTTTTACATTGGGACAGCTTTCCAAAGCCTCGTCTACAATACCCTTTAAATCGATTGTTTTTGCACCACGATAAGAACCGTCGCTAGTAATGACCATTTTGCAATCACAGTCATTAATTCTTGTTGATAACGCTGTAGAAGAAAAACCAGCAAAAACTACAGAATGTATTGCACCAATTCTAGCACATGCAAGAACAGCTACAGCTAACTCTGGAATCATGGGTAAGTATATACATACCCTGTCGCCTTTTACTACACCATGATTTTTTAAAACATTTGCAAATTTGTTAACCCGTTCGTGTAGTTGGTTATAGGTAATATGTTCTGCGGCCTCTTTTGGGTCGTTTGGTTCAAATAAAATGGCTGTTTTGTTTCCACGTGTAGGTAAATGTCTGTCAAGACAGTTTTCGGTAACGTTCAACTGTGCACCTTCAAACCATTTAATTTCTGGTTTTGTAAAATCCCAACGTAACACATTATCCCACTTTTTATGCCACATAAAATGTTCTTCAGCTACTTCTTCCCAAAAATTTTCTGGTTCTCTCACCGATTTTCTATACACTTGGTAGTATTCCTCTAAATGTTTTATGTGATAATTACTCATTATTATTGTTTTTAGCTGTTTAATTAGATTAAGCGAGTTGCAATTTTACTAAATTTTTATTAAAAAACCCTTTGAAAAACCTAAGCTAAGTCAAAACGACAGTAGAAATTGTGAAAAAAACAACATTTTTGGTAAAGGAATAGGGATAATGAAAATTCACTCACATTTTCTATCTTAGTTTTGTAATAAATAAATATTTTAGATATAAATGAAAGCCGCAGAATTAAAAAAGATACAAGCCCCCATAAAAGAAAAATATCGTAAAAATTCAGATGAAGCATTAATTACCTTAATGGCCAGTGGTGAAATTGGTAAGGGAATTTCTTGTAAGGTCGATACTGGAAAAGCTATGGTTGAAGCTGGACTTCATCCCGCTACAGGTGGAACAGGTATGCAATCATGCTCGGGAGATTTACTTCTTGAGGCATTGGTTGCCTGTGCAGGTGTTACTCTTAGTGCGGTTGCTACGGCGTTAGAGTTCGACATGGCTGGTGGTAGGGTAAAGGCTGAAGGTGATTTGGATTTTCGCGGAACCCTTGGTGTTGATAAAGAAGCAAAAGTTGGTTTTAAGAACATCCGTTTAAATTTTCAATTGAGCACCTCCGAAAGCAAAGACAGAATAGATAAGCTTTTAAAATTAACGGAAAGATATTGTGTGGTATACCAAACTTTAGTGTCAAGTACAGATCTAGTAGCTGAAATAGAAATCATGTAAGGTTACTTATGCAAGATTGTAAGCAATTGTTTTGTTTCTATTTTTTTATGTTTGAAAAATCCATTCCTATAATAGTTTCGTAAGTCTTTACCATTTCAGCCAGTTTTTCAGGATGACTTTGGGCTAGGTTATTGGTTTGACCTATGTCCTCTACTAAATTATACAGCTGAAATTCTTTAGAGTTACCAATTTCAATATTTACAGACGTAATCTTGGTAGGGCCTTTATAAGGAGGTATCATTACCCAATCGCCTTTCCTCAACGCTGTTCTAGAAATTGCTTCAATAACCAAATTCTCCCGACCCTTTTTACTTTTTCCTAAAATGACATCTAAAAGTTGTTCACTGTCTTTTACACTAGTCTTACTTTCTAATAATTTAGCTAAAGACGATAATAGATCTATTTGACAAATCAAAGCATCAGATACCGTTGGTTCTATATGTCCTTTCCAATACGTTATAAAAGGAACTCTTGTGCCAGCTTCAAAAAGGCTGTACTTGCCTCCACGTAATACTCCAGCCGGTTTATGGTTGCCTAATTTTTCCACGGCATCATCATAGTAGCCATCATTTAATACAGGGCCATTATCGCTAGAAAAAACAATAAGTGTGTTATCCATTAAATCTTCCTCTTCTAAGGTTTTTAATAGTTCTCCAATACACCAATCAGCTTCAACTATAACATCACCGCGTGGTCCCATACCTGATGAGCCTACAAACCTTTCATGTGGTGTACGGGGTACATGAGGTTGCTGTAAGGCATAATATAGGAAGAACGGGTTATGCTTTTGGCGTTTAATATAGTTTTGAGCTTCTTTTAGAAAGGTGTCTGCCATGTCTTCATCGACCCATTTCGCCGATGCTCCACCCTTCATAAAGCCAATTCTGGAGATGCCATTTACTATGGAGTTATCGTGGCCATGGTGCCATTTCATTTTTAATAGTTCTGGATTGTCTTTACCTGTAGGTTGGTCTTCAAAATTTTTGTTGTAATTGATTTCAATAGGATCACTAAGGTCTAGATTGTCAACATTACCATTTTTTATATAAACCGTAGGTACCCTATCCTGGGTGGCTGCCATAATATAACTGTAGTCAAAGCCTAATTCATTGGGCCCTGGCGAGATATGGCTATTCCAATTAAGGTTTCCGCTGCCTAAGCCTAAATGCCATTTTCCAACAATGCCTGTATGATAGCCATTAGCTTTTAACATTTTAGGAATAGTAACTTGTGCAGTATCAATAAGAAGTGGTGCCGTTCCCGGCAATATTTTGGCGTTTTTATTTCGCCATGGATAAGTTCCAGTTAGTAAAGCATACCTACTGGGGGTACATGTTGCAGAAGATGCATAGCCATTAGTAAAACGAACACCTCCATTTGCTAATCTATCCATATTAGGTGTTTTTATTTCTGTAGCTCCGTATGCGCCTACATCGCCATAACCCAAATCGTCAGCATAAATAAAAATTATATTAGGTTGATTCTTATATAATTTTTCAGTTATTAAATCGAGTTTTTGTTTGTTTTCTTTACAGGAAGCGCTAATTATAAGTAATGTTATTAGTGAATAAACTATTTTTTTCATGAAACATTGGATTTATAATTGTTACAGGTTATTCTCATAGCAATACTGCTAAAATAATATTTAACGGTAAAAAAAGAAACAGAATTATTAAGTATTTGGTATAAAACAAAAAACCCTGTAAACATTACTGTTTCAGGGTTTTAAAGTGGTACCTCCAGTACTACAATTATGAATTTTATATGCTTTGAGTATTTCTAATATTTATAATTAACCCAGCAAATATAAGGATATTTAAATTTAATTGAATTTATTAAATTCATATGAATTCAAAAATGTTGTCCCTAATGTTGTCCCTAATGTTATCTCTTTTATTATCTTTGTGAAAAGATAGTTTGTATGAATTACGCAAAAAGGACTAAAGGAGCTGAACCAGTTTTCAGACTTAAAGAATCAACTAAATCAGAAAAGCCCATTTTTCTTGACTACTCATATGGGAGAAAAAAGCGATTCAAATATTCCATAGGTTATTCGGTTAAACCAGATTATTGGGTTAGTGATAAGGGGAAAGTTAAAAATGTTCGTGCAGTCGAGAATGCAGATACCATAAATGGAAGGATAGATGATTTTACTAGGGTCTTAAAGGAGTTTGTGAAAAATTGTGATTCGAATCAAATTCCTCTGACTAACCCAATTATGAAAGCTTGTTTGGATGATTTCAGAAATGAGGAGGAAGAAGTTCAAGATGACAAAGAAGAAGAGATTATAACATTAATTCCCTATATAGTAAAGTATATTAAGCAAAAAGAAAAAGAATTACCAAAAGCGGTTAATGGCTACAGGAATAATACAATCAAATCCTATGAACAGACATTAGGGCATTTGAAGGATTATGAAGAAGAGTATAGTTGTATTTTGGATTTTGATTTAGATAATGAGTTCTATTCAGATTTTATTGAATTTATGAACTCAAGGACTTATCAATTTAGGAAGAAAGAGAAAAAGCATTATTCTCTCAATACCATTGGGAAACAAATTAAGAATCTAAAAGTTTTTATGGGGGCAGCCCTGATGGAAGAATACCATACCAATTTAAAATATAAGAGGTTTAAGGTTCAAACGGAGATTACTACAGCTATTTATTTGGAGATAGCTGAACTAAAAAGCATGTATGAATTAGACTTAAGCGAATCTCCTCATTTGGAATTGGCAAGGGATGTTTTTATTATTGGTTGCGAGATTGGTCAGAGGATTAGCGATTACCATAATTTAAGAGAGCAAGAAATTGTTAATCACGAAAAGGAGAGATATATAAAGATAAAGCAAGAAAAAACTAAAAAAGAGGTCTTGTGTAAGATAACACCTGTTATTGAAACAATTATGAATCAAAGGTATGGTGGAATGTTGCCTCCTAAGATTACTGAACAAAAGTTAAATGATTATGTAAAGATAGTTGGCGAAAAAGCTAAAATTAATTCACAGATTAGGGTAGAAATCACAAGGGGAGGGAAGCGAAAAGTTAATCATATACCTAAACATCAATTAATACAAGGGCATTCGGCACGCCGTACCTTCTGTACATTAAAATATAAGTCTGGAGTTCCTGTGCATTCTATACTTGAACTCTCAGGTCATTCTACACTCAAGGAGTTCATGAAATATATTCGAAATCCGAAAGTAGAACGTGTTTCACAAATAACTTCAACAGATGCATTTCAGGTTTCATCTATTCCTATTTAAAAGCTTCTAAACTTATATTCAACAACTACCTATAAGGACTATTATTTAGTCCTTTTTTTATTATTTATGGGTCTGCTAGAAGAATTTCAAATATTTTGTTGTATTATCTTACTTTATATTTGTAAGATATTATTTCAAATTGTTAAAATATTTACTTCATACTAGCTAAGATGGACTTAAATTAGTTAATTCTTCCAATTTTCATCTTAGCTAAGGTGGAAATTTCATGTAAATATCAGGTAATCAATTATATATGATGTTTTTGTAATGAACTCTGATTTTCATCTTAGCTGAGATGGAATGCCTTGTAAACCAGTATGTTAAAGTTTTTAGAAAAATTGCTAACTTCAATATTAAGAGGGATATTTGTAAGACAAGTTTTAGGTGCATCAAAAACTTTTTAAAAAGTTCAGGAAAAACTAACTGGGCTTATTGTTTAATAATAAAAATAAATATAATGAGTAATAAGCAACATATTTTTCAATTAACTACAGAAGAGTTTATTGAATTAATTAGAGAGGTGGTTTTGTCAGTTGTCCCACCAATAAATAATTTAACTGACAATCAAATTAGTAATGAAAGGGACTATCTAACAAGAGATGAAGCTAAAGACCTTCTTAAAATTTCTTATGCTACATTATGGAAGTATAATAAGGAGGGTATTTTGCCAGCTACAAAAATAGGTAGCAGAGTGTATTACAAAAGAAAGGATATTGATGATGCGATGGAAGGAGGTGCTTATGTATAGATAAAGAGAATTTAATCACTCTAGCGAGAGTATAAATTGCAACTACATAGCATCAAGAACACATTAAATTGTGTGCCAACCGAGTAAGGGTCAATCCACGGTGGCTTAGAATGCGGACATTCGTCAAAAACATAGACTAATCCTATCACTTCTATTCTTGTTGTTTTAAATAAAATAATTATTAACATTTAAAACAAATAAATTATGAACTACTATCACATTTCACCAATTAAAAACAAAGCCAGTATAATTAAATCTGGATTACGTTCTAACAGCAACGAAATATTCGTATACACAGAGCCTATGCAACATTTTTTTATTGCTGCTAATCAATTAGGCATATCAGAATATGCAATATTCGAAATATCCAAAAAAGGGATTACAGGGAATATCCTGAACGATAATGTGGCTGAGTTTGGCTCAGGTTGTCAATACATAATTGAACAAAAATTAATTGACTCAAAACATATAACACATATAACGGATGTGTTAATGAATATTTACGATTTGATTAATATGACCGAGAAAATGATGTTAAGAAAAATGGGATATAAAAAAAGCTAAATAATAGACTCAATGCGTCGTTATCCAAAAAGATTAAGCCGATACAATTAAGTCCATGGCACAAATTATAGACCTTTGACTCATGATGAATTTAACATTTAACATTCAGGATAATTTTGACTTATTAGAAATTATAGGCTAGTAAGCACTTAATTTAAATGGATAAGCAATACAACTTCTTATTGTATTGGGAGTGCCTTTAGCGCACCAACTCTTAACAATATCCAATTTTAATAATCATAAGACTTAAGTAGTGTTTTCACATTACCCTGCACTTCCTATGTCTTTTGTAAACCTGTAAATTATGAAAGAATACCATATAATAATACCAAAAAGACTCAACCTAGAAGAGCGATTAAAGCAATATCCTCCTGACTTTGAATTTAATTTGGACTTCGTCTATTTTGTAATTAGCGATATCTTAAAACAAACTGCGTATAAGTTCCAAGAAAAGGATAACCCCAATATAAAATTTGAAAATATTTATATTCAACAGTGTGCAGATGACTTACAATCTCTGAATCGAAATTATCGTAAACACATGAGATATCTGTGTGAAAATTTCCCAGGAGCAGGAAATATATTATGGAGAGAAGATTATAGAGAGGGAGTTTGTTATTCTTATAAGCTTGCACCTTATTATGAAAAAGGAACACTTAAAACAGTTATCCTCAAAGATAAATGTCTAATAAATAAAATTAAAGCAAAGTCCGAATTTACAGTCCCAAATAAGCTCAAAAAAACGTATAATTTCCTAATCGGATACATTGACCCCAATAGGCTAAAAATAAAGACTGAAGATGCCTTAAAATACTTGTCAGACCAATACAAAAGGGATAGAAAATACAAAAATCAACTCATAAACTTCGTTAAGGTGTTAAGCCTTCAAAATGAAGAGTATTTTATAAGCTATAATCCCAAAACGGATGGGCGAGTACATACTAATATAACCACTTTCCCTAAAGACTTACGGAAGTTCTTGCGTTATGACGGAAAACGGTTAGCCGAAATCGACATCTCTTCTTCTGTTCCTACTTTCTTATACTTTTTATTATCCAATATAAGTACTAATAATACTCATATCAATAATGTTATTACTTGTAGTAAAGCCTACTTTATTCATTATATGTCAGTAAAAAATTCCGTAGGGCTTGATATGAAAGAGATTGAGCTTTTCGGTAAACAGATATTATCTGGGGCATTTTACAAGGGTTTTATTGAGGATTTTCATAAGGCTCATTACATTATAGGTAAACTAGAACCAGATGAGTATTATTTGAAAAACGTAAAGAAAATTTGCGGAAGAGAATTTGATGGAGACCTGAAGGATTTAGAAACAGTAGTGAAGAAAAACATGTTGTCTATGTTCAATGCAAAACCAAATAAATTTCTAGTTGAAGAGATATTCTTTTGGAAGAAATTCCCAACTATAAATTACTTCATAATGGCTTTAAAAAAAGAGAATCACAAATACTTCTCTCATATGATGCTGCAAATTGAAAGCTATTTTATGCTTTATATTGTTGCACGACAATTGAATAACATGTGCAGAAGAAAAATTCCAATATTAACCTTA
This sequence comes from Aestuariivivens sp. NBU2969, assembly GCF_019931125.1. Classification (NCBI taxonomy): domain Bacteria; kingdom Pseudomonadati; phylum Bacteroidota; class Flavobacteriia; order Flavobacteriales; family Flavobacteriaceae; genus Aestuariivivens; species Aestuariivivens sp. NBU2969. Next base: position 25,900 of record NZ_JAIOUU010000007.1, on the reverse strand, counting down.
CATGACTGTATTATTACTACCGAAGATAATATGAAAAAAGTTTATGATTTCATGAATAATAAATTGAGAGAAGAATTAGGCTTTGAAGCTAAGATGAAATATAAAATTTATAAATAACATAAAACAATTATAGTATTAACGTTTAATTATTAAATAAGATGGAAAGACAAGATTTAATCGCACAATTAACATGCACCTTTCTTAAAGTGCTCAACCTAGTAGATAGGCAAGAATTTAAAGCAAAAGAAATATTTTCAGAAGACCAGTTAGAGCTTATCGAAGATGTCTGGCTTCATTATTCAGATGGTTTCGAAGCAACCATACATGACGAACTTGTAGATTGGAATATACGATTTAATCATATGACTTCTTTATTCAATAGGTAACTCGAGAGAGGTAAGAAGGGTAACTTAAATTAGTAAATAACTATACTTTTAATAAAGGAATATAAAGCTGTTTGCTTAACTAAACTTTAAGATATGAGTTACCTTTCTTGCCTTTTATTATAGTATTTTTTGAAGTTAAGCAATGGATAATAGCTTGAAAACCTCCATCTCTCATAATTATAGAATTAGAGGAGAAGTATGTGTCACAGATAAAATCTACGAATAACGGAATTGTAAGAAATTGATAATTAATTATTTATCTAATAGGTAAAACTAATCTTTTATCTTTATCAATACTCCATTGTACTTGATAAGTATATCCATCAATTACATCAAGTAGAATAAAATTATACATATTTTGTGTTGGATATAATTTATATCTACCAATTTTTGCAATATGTGCATAAGTTAATCTTACATCTAAATCTTGGGGTTTAAAATATTCAATATCTTCCGAACTTAATTCAGTATTATTCTCATAATTTTCTTCCCAATATTTATAACGTTCATTGTATTCTTCAGTAATCTCCTCAACACTCAATGAAATTTTCCAGTCACTTAATACGCTTTGAAATGCGTCAACATCTCCAACCCCATATTGTACCTGCCACAATAATCCATTTGAGGTATCAAGTTTTATGAATGTATACATATTTTCAGTCGGATACAATTTATACCTTTCAATATCATCCTGCGAATAAGAAAGAATTGGGATAAACAACAATAAAAATAACTTTTTCATTTAGGTTTTAGATTATTTAATTTTTACTCAGTAAAATACAAACTTTCATTTATAGTTTATTATTTCAATAAAAACTCTGTCACCGCATCCCAATCTGGAAAATCCTGGCTTCCAAAGTGAATCCATTTACCATTGAAATCCTCTGCTCCATTATTTGGTCTGTCATCTATTAGATAATCTCCTGCGTTTAAGTTCTTGTTATGGGATATAATTAATCTTTTATAGAATAAGCTGTCTTTCTCTTTGCCAAAATATTGATGCACCCATTTGAGCTTATGTATCCAAGCACTTGGGTTTAACCATGGAGCTGTTGAAAGTATGTATAAGTCGTATTTGTCTGAAAGTTTATGAACTGATTCTATAGCTCTAGGTATGGGTTCCATGAGTGAAAATATATTGGGAACTTCATCCAACCTGCCATCATATTCCATAATGGTTTCATTATCTAATTGTTCTATTCCTGATTTGAAATCAACTAAAACATTATCCATATCGATATAGATGATTTTTTTCATTATTCTAAATATTTGATAATTATTATTACACCATCAACCGCTCCAACCTATCTTTAGTTGCTTTCCAATCAGGATATACCTTTTCCAATAGTTCAAAAAAAGCGGTACTATGATTTAAATATTTTAAATGACAAAGCTCATGCACGATGACGTATTCTATACACTTTTTTGGTGCTTTGATTAGTTCTAAATTTAAATGAACCTTACCATTTTTATCACAGCTTCCCCAACGTTTTTTCATCCATCTGTAAGTAAGTTGTGGCTCACTTTCGTAAAAGCTTTTTGAGAGTGATTTAAGCTCATTAAATAGGGTTTTAAAGTGTTTGCTTGCTTTATCCTTATACCAGCCTTTTAAGAGCCTCTCAATTGCTTTTTTGTCTTCTTTATCCTTCACATAAACATGGATTCGTCTTCCAGTTAATTTGACCTTCTGCCTTGATGAGTCTTGAAGTTTTAATCTATACTGCCTTCCTAAATAAAGATGCGTCTCACCACTAACAAACTTTCGTGGGGGTGTTAATGGATGAAAGGATAAAAAGAAGTCTTGTTGCTTTAGTATCCAGGAACTTTTTTTCTTAACCTTTTCCCTAACTTTTTCAATAGAGGTTTCCTCTGGAGCCAACACTTTTATCGTTTTATCAGGATATACTTTAATGCCAAGAGTTTTTCTTGGCTTGTACTCCAAGTCATATTCAATAACAGTAGTGCCATAAGTGACTTTATCTTTCATCTACTTGTATTTTAAAATGGCAACTTTTAAACACTGCTCTATCAAACTATCTATTTTATTCCAGTCCGTATCCAACTCATGTTTTTTCATAAGCTCATACAATTCATCTCCTATAGCAATGTTTATTTTTCCTGCTATATCTTCATTGGTGTGCCAGTCAATTATTTTATTACCATTAATATATATATGCTTTTTAACAGTGTCGTCAATGGATAAACTTACTTCAATATGGAATGAAGACTTTAATAATTCAGAATTATCATAAATAGATTTACTAAAATTGTAAAAAGCCAATGCTGCATCATTATTAGCCAATTCTTTTGGTGCATCTTCAGACCGACCATGAAGGAACTTCTCTTCATGAGCTTTAGCTTTATTAAGAAATTCTGCCTCGGAAATTCTCTTTTGATAATACTCTTCTATAGTCTCTTTAATCAAGTCAGCAAGCTTTTTGTAATATACAGGGTCTTCTTGCATTTTCATATTGATTGCCTTGATAGTTCTTGAAGCAATATGGTCTGCCTGAGCTGCTTTACCAGTTATCTTTTCTAACTCTGCCTCTCTAGCTTCTTTGTTTAATACATCGACTTCCTCAGTAACTATTAAAATATCTCCCTCCGTTGAAATATGTTGGTTAATCAATTTCTGAATTTGTGGTTCAAATTCCTTATAGGATAAATCATCGTTAAATCTTCTTTTCACGTCTACACGTAATTTCAAAAAGAACTTGGCATCTCTCTTATACATCTCAATTTTTCTAGTATCTGTATTAGTAACAAAGTCAACTGAGGATAATGCCATTTTTAATAACCTGGCAAAATGAGTTAACTTCTCATAGAACTTATTCCTAATATCCTCAGGAGCTAATAATTCTTCATAAGCAGTTGGCTCTAGATTTCTATCTTTTAAGGTTTTGAATATATCCCAAACTTCAGAATGAGCTTGAGGCAATTTTTTTACCTCCTCGTTTAAATTTGTTAACGTACCCTCAAGGTCATCATCTTCAAAATCTGTCAACCCTGAATAGGTACTTAATGCATTATCCAGGTTTTCAAGGTTACCATAGTAATCAATTATATAGCCGTAATCCTTACCTGGGTATACTCGGTTCACTCTTGCAACGGCTTGTAAAAGGGTATGTTCTTTTAACGCTCTGCATAAATAGAGCACAGTGTTATTTGGTGCGTCAAATCCAGTTAAAAGCTTAGCGACTACAATCAAGATTTCTGGATGTTCTCTTTTTTTAAATTGTGTTATCACACTTTTCTCAAAACGCTTAAGGTCGCCATATTTATCAATCATGGCATCAAAATAGGTGTCCTCCATTCGCTTTTCTTCATTAGTATTGTAAAACCCATCTTCTGTACCTTCTCGCTGGTCAGATTGCGTTACAATAACCTCCGAACTAACTATTCCAATATCATCTAGATATTTCTTATATAATAAGGCAGTTTTAATGCTTGGAGCAACCAATTGAGCTTTAGGTTTATACTTATCACCTTGAGTTTGAAAAAATCCTCTGTAATGCTCTGATATATCCCAGGCTCTGGCATAAATGACTTTCTCTGCTTTGTTAAGCTCATTTATAGTATTGAATTTCTTTTTGAGGCTTGCTTTACCATAATCTGAAAGCGGTTCCGCTAGTTTATCAAAATAACGGTTTATAGGGTCTTCATCAACAGTAATTAAATTGTGTCTACCTTCATAAAGAAGCGGCACCACAGCACCATCCTCAACAGCATCTTTTACCGTATACGGAAGCCCTATATAACCACCAAACTTCTTGGCAGTGCTTTTCTCCTTTTTCATCAACGGTGTTCCTGTAAAGGCTAAAAAACAAGCATTAGGGAATACACGCTGCATACTCACATTAAAAGTTCCATACTGTGTTCTATGTCCTTCATCAATCATCACAAAAATGTTAGGCGATAAGAATGGTTTTTTAGATTGCTTAACGGCTGCTTCAAATTTGTTAATGATTGTTGTGATAATAGCATCACTATTGTCATTTAAAAGCTCTGTTAAATGAGAACCTGTTCTGGCTTGCTTAACTTCCTTCTGGCATTTTTTAAAGGTATCTGAAATTTGGTCATCCAAATCAATTCTGTCTGTAACCAATAAAATTTTCGGGTTAGATATCTCCGAACTTGAAGCTATCATTTGAGCTAACATGACCATAGTTAGGCTCTTCCCGCTGCCTTGCGTGTGCCAAATAACACCACCTTCTCGTTTACCTGTATTGTCAAATCCTGTAACTCGTTGCAATGTGTCCTTAACAGCAAAATATTGCTGATAACGAGCTATTTTTTTGATACCCTCATCATATATGGTGAAGTTTCTTATAATATCAATTAATCGCTCTGGTCGGCATATGCTGTATAACAATTCATCTTGCTTGGTTAAAGCTCTTTCTTCCTGTTCCAAACCATCAAAATACCGTCTGGCATAATTAAAACCAAAGGTTCGTTCTGCAAATAAGTCGTCCTTAACTTCTGGCTCAATAGGTTTATTTTTAAGTTCCGTTAGAGTGTTCCAATAATTAGACTCATCATCCTTATTTGGAAACTGCTCCTTCCATTTAGACCAGAATTCTTTACTGGTTCCAGTCGTTGCATAACTACCGTCATTTGTTGCAATACTCAACAATAAATTAGAATATTGATATAACGACCTAATTCCTGTTTTACTAAAGTTTCTTATATGTTGCTCTATAGCCAATTCATTAGGGCTTTTTGTACCTCCTAAAGATGGACTCTTACATTCTATAACAACCGTTGGGATACCATTAATAAATAAAATGATGTCTGGTCTGTAGGTGTCTGTGCGACCTTCTCTTAATACACTATATTCCTCAGTCACATGAAAGGCGTTGTTTTCAGGGTGTTCCCAATCTATGTATTGTAGGGTATGGCTCTTCTTATCACCATCAATAGTTTGCTCCATGGCTTTACCAAGGGTAATTAGGTCATAAAATGCTGCGTTAGCATTTAGAAAACCATCTTGAATAGGTAAGTCTTTTAAAGCTAAAATGCCTGATTTTATATTTGCATCTGAAAATTTATAGGTCTTTCCCTTTCTTTGGATACTATTTATCTTGTCCAGTTGAGTTTGAAGTACATTCTCAAACAATACTTGGGATTTTTTACCACCTCGCCACTCTAATGCCTGCTCTGGTGATACATAGGTGTATCCCATATTTATAAGCATTTGTATCGCTGGTATTTGTGAGATATGGTCTTCTAAAAATGATGGTGTGTTCATCCTGCTTTGGTATTATTTTTGAACTCTAATAGTTAACAAAAATGTTAATAACATTGTTTTTTATATTATTTTGTTTAAATTTGTACTGTCAATACCCAAAGGGTAAAGGACTTGGCTTAGCACTTGTTGCATCAGTCGTATTGCCTTAAGATACGTGCCTCACTTACGAAGTGAGGTTTTTTTATGTCTTTAATTTTGGAATCCATCGTACCAAATTTGGAACCTTCTTCTTTCAATAATATCCACTTTAAAAGCTGTAACCAGTTGTAGAGAGGTTGTTATTTCACGAATTATGACTACATAATCCCTCTCATGCAACCAGTAATACTGTTGGTTTTTACCATTAGCATGTACACGCTCAAAATATCGTATACGAGCATCCTCTTTATAATGTATAACTGGTTTAATCCAATGAATTTTATTTGCTCTCTCAGGGTCAAAATTTCTTTTTCCTGAATGCTTGCTTTCTCTTGTGCAAACGTGCTCAAAACCTACAGGTTTGTTACGAAATAAAGGGTGTCTGGATTTTCTTTTATCATAAGCTACCTGAATTTCATTTATATAAATAGGCTCATCAATCAAATCTTTTTTAAATACTCCATAAAGCCTATACATTTGGTCTGAAGTAGGCTCATCCATGTCGAGATATTCAAATAAATCTTCAACCAAATCCAATTCGTGTTCTTCCTCAAAATAATCTATCATCTCTTACTTTTGGGTTTGGATTTGAAAATCAAAAATGTTAAACTTTTCTTCAAACGGAGGGGTGCCATCGTGAATAACATACCCAGATTTTTGCTCCAAATAGGTAATTATTTCCTTTTTTACTTGTGAAGAACCTATTTTTTTATGAAGCTTTCGAGCCTTGTAAGTTATAGCACCAATAAAAAAATCTGCTAGTTGTAAAAACTCACTTTCATCAGACCTTATATGTTGAAAAAAATTAAAGGGCGAATTTCTGTTATACTTTTCTCTATATTCTAGATTTAGCCTTGTATCCAGTTTGTTTAAACGTTCTTTTCCACGTGTGTCCTTTATATCTAAAATGACTTTATGAGGCGTTTCCAAGTAATTGACCCAAGGATTTCTTAATAGTAAAAAAACTAAAGTGTAATAAAAAGAATTATGGTCGCCTTTATTATATTTCGAATGGTCTAATTGATTCTTGTTTTTGACTAAAATAGCTCTAAACTGCATCTCACTTTCAAAAAAATAGTCAATCAGCTCTTTATAAAGTCCGATTCGAGAGTACGAAAGTTTATTCCATTTTATTTCGGTTGGAGACTTGTGTTTTAGCTTTATTGCCTTAATTGCTTCTTTATATTGAGAATAATTTTCTGAAGCTATTTTAGTGTATCCAATGCACATCAATGGCTGATTGTCATTCTCTAAATGACAACTTTCATCAATGTAAATATTGTATTTATATATGTCCTCCATATGTATTATTATTTATCTATCTAATTCGTTCAAAATCTACTCTATCTCCATTTCCAAGTTCTAATGTCATTACTTCATCCATAAGCATCCAAACCTTTAACTCTTGATATTGGGGCTTGTCAACTGAAAAACGTATGCCCTCCACCGTAATATTGAATGTACCATCTTGATTATCAACTATTCCCTTTATAGCACCTTCCCAGGCATAATCAATTTGGTTTCCAGCATCATCAGTGCCATGAATACCAAATCTTGATAAACCTCTTCCTGTATCGTTATTAAATGTTCGAATTGCAAAATCAGTAATTACATTACCATGTGAATGCCTCCAAACACCATATATATCTTTTAATTCCATAATTATACTTTAACTCTAATTTTACCCGTTAACAACTGTTGCATTAAGCCTTTTTTTTGTTCTTCTAAAGCTCGAATTTCTCGTTTAAGCAGCTCAATTTTATTATCCGAAGTGTTTAGAATCGAAATAATATTTTTTTGCTCATCTAATGAAGGAATAGGCATTTTGAGTTTAATAAATTCAGTCTGACCTAAAGTTTTATTTCGTCCCGCTCCACCAGGGGAAGCAAGCCCTAAAAGATGTTTTCCCATTGCAGTTTTAAAAAAGTATAGTAAAAAATCTAATTCTAAACTCTCATTAGGTTTATACATTGGAAAACGATGTGAAGCTATCATTCCAACTTCATTAATTGTGGTTTTTGCAATAGCATGTTCCCAAGCAAAAACAATATTTACTATAAAACAATCTTGTTGTATCCAGTATACAGATTTGTTTCCTAGACTTTGTCCAGAGACTTCCTCTTTATAAAAAATCCCTTTACAATGAGAACGAATTCCTATTTGACGATAATTTTCAGTACTAATTGGAACTAATCTTTCTTTAACTCTAATTAAAACTTCTGAAAGTGGTTTTAATTCCCAATCTTTAGGTAGGTCGCCGATTTTTGTTTTGACTTTTTCATTGCATTCAACAAATTTTTTTAAGCGTATTTTACCACTGAGTAAATTTTGCTCTAAGCTTTTTCTAAGTAGAATATTAGAATTTAATAGTTCCTTTTTTAATCTAATTGTTTCATCCCAAATAGATAAAATAAAAGCAATTTTTTGTTGTTCTAGAAATGATGGAATTTGGATTGGTAACTTTACCAGTTCCCCTTTATTAAGTTTTGCCCTTGTGCCGCCATTTAGATATTTTAAAATATTTTTATGCTGTAAACAATAGAAAATGAAATCATATGAAAAATTCTGTCTAACTCTTATAACATGGGCATGGTTATTTACCCACGACTTTCCTTTTACTCTATAGGCAATAGGTCTGTCTAGAAACTCATCAAAATAACCTCCATCTTCAGCAATTAAAATTAAATCTTCCTCAAAAAGATAACCATCTATGTAATCCACTACACCATTTGCTCCATAATACGGAATATCACCTTTTCTTAATTTTCTTTCTTCAGAATTGAGAGGTTTTCTTCTATTATCTAATATTTCAGCACAATCCCGAAGACTTTTTACATCCCAATCTTCTGGAATCCAGCCTATTTTTGTCTTCTTAAAACCAATTTTGGTTCCGAGTTCTTCAGCATGTATTTTTAAGGTCTCATTCATGAATAATCAAACTTCTTTTTTACATATGATATCAATAGGGAAAAATCAGAAAGATGTAAGCTTTCTGGATTTCTAACTTCAACTCCGCCACCTAACTCTTCGATAGAAAAGTGGATTTCATAAAAATCTGGTGCTCCTAAATGTACTGTCGCTATGTGTTTCTTATCTCCTTTAGTTAACTCAAAAAAGTATCTAATATGAGTAACATCATCATAAGGACATTCTTCCCTATATTCTTTATAGGTTTTATAAAAAGGTTGAGGAGGAAAGCTTCCAGTTCTTCTATTGTTTTCAATATAATAACCCGTAAACTTTACACTTACATCATGCAAACTTGCAATCTCCAGCATATACCCCTTAATTTTGTCATCAATAGCCAAAAAATATTCTTGTAAACTACTCATATTCCTAATGCTGTTAAGTGTTGCTCAAGTTTCTTCTCCACTTCCTCAATCTGCTGTTTTATAGCTTTTATTTTTTCTTGTGTAGCCTTAATATCAACAGGTTCTTCTTCTTCAAAGGTGTCTACATAACGAGGAATATTTAAGTTGTAATCATTCTCTTGTATTTCCTCTAATGTCGCCACATAACTATATTTATCAATCGTCTCCCAATTCTTATAGGTGCTAAATATCTTATCAATATTAGCTTCACTTAACTTATTTTGGTTTTTAGCACTTTCGTACTCATTACTCGCATCTATAAACAAGATATCGGTATTATTGCCTTTGTTCTTATCAAATACTAAAATGGTAGCTGGTATGCCTGTTCCAAAAAAGAGGTTTGCAGGCAAGCCTATAACAGCTTTAAGCAGGTTTTCATCAATCAACTGCTTCCGTATTTTACCTTCAGAACTGCCTCTAAACAAAACACCATGAGGTAAAACAACACCAGCTTTTCCATGCTCATTTAACGTTTCAATCATATGCGTTATAAAAGCATAATCCCCTTTGCTTTTTGGTGGTACTCCTCTGTGAAAACGTTGGTATCTGTCTGCACTGGCATTTTCGGCTCCCCATTTATCCAACGAAAAAGGTGGATTTGCCACAACCACATCAAACTTCATTAAGGCATCGTTCTCCTTTAACAATGGATTATTAAGTGTGTCTCCCCATTCGATATCGGCATTATCCATTTCGTGTAAGAACATATTCATACGTGCCAATGCCCAGGTGCTTCCATTAATTTCCTGACCGTTTAAAGACACATTTTTACTGCCTATTTCATCAGCTACCTTTAACAATAAAGAACCAGAACCGCATGTAGGGTCGCACACTCGGTCTCCAGCTTTTGGCTCCACTAGTTTAGCTAACAATGTAGATACTTGTGAAGGAGTGTAGAATTCCCCCGCCTTTTTACCTGCGTCAGAGGCAAAGTTGGAAATAAGGTATTCATAAGCATCACCTATCACGTCATTGCCTTCTAAATTAGATGGTCTTAAATCCAGACCTACAAAATCATTAAGCAAATGTTTTAGTCTACGGTTTCGGTCTTTGGTTTGCCCTAAGTTAGGTTCTGAATTGTAATCTATATTACGGAAAACCTTCTCCAGTTTAGAGCGGTTGGCGTCTTCAATGTTTTCTAAGCAAATATTAATTAGCTCTCCAAGGTTGTCCTCATTTCTATGTTCATAGAGGTAATCAAAAGAGCTGTCTTCTGGCACTTTAAAGCGTTCATGCTTCATTGCACGCTCTACACGCTCCTTATCACCATTATATTTGTTCATATAATCCGCTCTCTTTTCTTTGTTCACATCAGAGATGTACTTGATAAAGAGCATGGTTAATATATAGTCTTTGTATTGTGTGGCATCTATGGTGCCTCTAAAGGTGTCGCAAGCTGCCCATACCTTATTGTTAATTTCTTGTTGTGTTAACTTTTTGCTCATGATTTTATTTGAATTTAATCTGGTTGCTAATTATTTTATTAATGAGTCCCTTCTTGAGGGTTGTTCTTTTGTTAAGTAATTCCTGGGTGAATTGAATATTTTCATCTAATAGAGATATTAGGCTAACTGCTTTTTGTTGTTCCTCAATAGGTGGAATAGCAATATTTATCTGTTCTAATTCCTTTTTTGGAATAGAAGTGATAGTAGCACCTGCTCCAATAAGTTTCAGTGTATATTGTGTTTTTTCTGAGTTTAGGTACAGTGCTAAATATTTACCTAATACCTGTGCTGGATTAGTTCTGATAATGTAAAATAGGGAAGAGGGAATAGCTTGCCCAAAATCTGGATTGTAAGCCCAGGCAAAAGTACGATGACCCTTACCTGCTAGAATAACATCATTGGGCTGTAGCAGAAACTTATCATTCTTGCCATCTAGTCGCACAAAGCTTTCTTCAAACCTGCTTGGCTTGTAAAGCTTATCAAAATGACTGGCATGCAGATACTTAACAGAGCCCTCTTTCTGAGGCTTGTCGTAAGAACCAAACTGTATTTCTGAAATATTTCCAAGTTTTCGTAACATAAAAATGCTCTATTTCTAAATAAATTTTTCACAAAGATATGTAAAAAATATTATTGTAGAGCATTTCTAATTAAATATTTTTAATTTTTTTATTTTGTAGAATGTTTCTAATTTAGTAATTATCAAAATATATTTGTGTGTGATTTACTCGGAACTGCCTATTAATTCTTAATAATAACAAGTCTTTATAAATTAATTTTCTTTGTCTAGCATTAAACTTTAAATCATATTTAGTCACTGCACCATGAAAATCAGAACTTTTATTTGAACCTGTGCAATAATCTTCGGCAATTGTTTTGAAACAGCCTTCAATATCTAAACCTTCAACATTACTTTTATTATATAACTTATATAAGCCTAATCTAGATTCTATTTGGTTAATAAAATTAGATTGATACTTCTTGAATTGGGAGTCATTTATATGTGGTTTTGGATTAACTCCCCTAACTGTTATTAGTGTTTTATTCTTATTTACATCCCAGCACTTAATAGTTTCTAAATCCTTAATTAAGGGGTAGCATTTTTTACAATATCCTCTTGCTAAATGATTCCATTCATTGGTTCCGCATGATTGGCAACTGCTAAATTTTTTTGACCAAGCCATAATTTATTATTTAATTAATGTTTTTGTTCCTTTCAGTTTCATGAAAAAATACTCTCCTTTATTAATCCAATTAAATTTATAATTATAATTAAGAACTAATGTCTTAGGGACACCTCCAATAGGTGTATTAAGTGTAATACCGTTATTTATAATATTACCATCGGAGATATCATAGTCCCAGCTTTTTCCATTTTTAGTTTTTGGAAATGCAAAATTTATATGGTCTGTCATAACTAATTCAATTCCAAGCATTCTGTTCTCTGTTTCGGACTCATAGGATTCAAGCAATTCTAAATCTTCATAAACTCCAAACTTAAATAAATCTTGAGCCCCTCGTGGTTTACCACTTGCACTTAAGGTTTTGTAACATTTCATCTCAATGGGCAATATGCACTTATTTGAGTCTTTAATTATATGAATCTGCAAATCACACTCTCTTAATCGTCCATTTATTGGTATGCCTGATTCTAATTCAATTTTTATACTCTCATCTGCATTAAATAAATAGAGGTCTAAAGAATTCTTTAGTAAGTAGGCATACTGAAGTTGCATTGAAGCCTCTTTGTTTATTTCTATTAAGCCATTCCCAACCTTCTCCGTAAAACTCTCCCAACATTGGTCAATCAGCCTATGTACTCTTTCAATAAACTCTTCCATGTTATTAAATGTTTATTATTTTATTTAAAAGCGGTATTACATCTGCATGAGACATTCCTTGAGTGTGTCTAGCTTTATCATTTTCTAAAGGTACATATTGCTTAAGGACTTTCTCCTTCTGCACATAAAAAAATGGCTTAGGTGAATTAATAGATTTGAATCTAGTTTTAAGTGTGTTTAAATCTGTATTACTGCCACCCCAAAGAAACCAAACCCAATTAAATTTACTGCTTTCACTAGGACAAAATAGAGGAGATTCAGTTCTGTTGAATTCAGATATGGCTTCGTTCAAATCAGGATTGCACAAGTAAAACAAATTCAAAACCTGGATGTAGTCTCCTTTTTTAATGAAATCCACAGACTTTAGGATAATATTCCTTACTGTTGGTAATAGCTTATCATTTTCAAGGTTAATTTCTCTTAATTTGCCAAGTTGATTGTTTTCATTGGGTTTTGCACTTCCTGGATTTTTACCAACCACAGCTCCTATACATTTATCTGTTTCTAATGGTGCTTGAATATCGTTCAGATAGATTCGTGTGTTTATCCTATATAGGTTTCCATTAGATTCTAGAAATTTCGCCCAGTATAACGCCATTATTTACGATTGTTCTTTATTTCACTTTTCCTTTTCTCTCCTTCTTCCTTACCTTCTTTGCTACTTCTTGTAAATATTTTCTTCATTTCATTTTTGTCTGGAATTCTACCAGTTTTTTTAGTTATAATATAATAATCCATAACCTTTCCAATACCAAATGTTAATCCATAAACAACAGGAATTGTTGTTACCGCTCCCATGAAAGGTAGAAATGTTTTATAAGCACCAATGACCAATTGTTGGGCAGCTACACCTAAACCAATAACACCACCAATTTCTTTAATTATTTCCGTACTCCTTTCTTCAGTTATTTTATAACCTCTAACATCAGCTATTTGCTTCCCCATAATGGCTTGAGTTGGGGTTAGGATAAATATATCTGCAAATGGTAGAGGCTGAATTGCCAAACCTGCACATATCGCACTGTAAGTTCTAATTATATTGACTACTTTTTTGTTATCCGAATTGCCCTCATTTGTCTTCGAAATCAAGAAATTAGCTATATCAAGGTCATTCCTTAAAAGGTTATCAGAGGTTATTTTTGTTCTGCGTTTTAATGTATTTTCTGGAGCATAATATTCAGTTCGCAAAAATTCTCTTGTATAGGTTTTCTTCTCATCTAACGAGCAGTATTTATAAAGTTCTTTGATTTTGTTTTGAATAGCTCTTTTTTTTGCTTCACATGCTTCTTTGTTTTTTGCATAACTATCATATTTCTCTTTTTCTAATAAATATTCCTTTAGTTTCTTTTCATAATCGGCTACTGCTTTTTTATGATTATTATATCTTTTTTTGAATCTAGATTGGGCTTCAGAATACTGATATAAAGAGTATATTAATAATATAGATAATAGTACAAAAAAAATCTCAACGCCATAATTGCTATCAAAATAGACCCAATTAATAAAAAGAGTAAGCACTAAAACAATAGATGCCCCACAACCGAAACCTTTCAAATCAAGAAAATTTGGTTTTTTTATAATTTTGAACTCATAATTGTATGGCTTAGTAGGTTCCGCTGGTTTTCTGCGAAAAGATTGATTCTTCTCCAACAAATCCACCTCTTTTCTTAAGATGGTAAGTTCATTAATAATTTTATCCTTCATAAATTATAAATTGTTCTGTTCTAAGTATAAGTTGTTTTTTAATTTCATTTCTTCAATTTTTTCAAGTGAAATTTTAAAATCTATTATCCTCTTTTCTATAATTTCAATAGTAGATGGAGCTATAACAAAATGTTCTAATTCTAATAAATTTAAGATATAATTAGGCTCTTTTTTTAATGCATTTTCAAGTTGTTCTCCTTCGTATATGCCAAAATCAAGAACTGAATTTAACCTATATTTGGTAAGCTTAGTTTTAGGTTTTGTTATTTTAGATGATGAAATTGTTTTTTCGAAAACATCAAATACATTTTTGATAGTCTTATTTAGAAAAGAGGGGCTTTTAAAATCATTTATTTTGCCTCTGGAAATTGACTTATTGAATTCAACTAATTTAGAATCAACAATAATATCAGAATTTGTTATTTTTCTTTTTAAAGTTAAACCTTCTATGCTTTTGCATCTACTAATAGCTGTGTATAATTGACCATTTACAAATGCTCCGCTTCCCAGGTCAATATTTACCTTGTCAAAAGTTAATCCTTGACTTTTATGTATTGTAATAGCCCAGGCTAATTTTAATGGAAATTGAGTGAATGTGCCTATAACTTTAGATGTAATTGAACTCTTAGATTTGTCCCATTGATATTTTCTATTTTCCCAAGTTTCTCTCTCAACCTCATATGTTTGTCCGTTAGCTAACTCAACCTCAATACTATTCTCTTTAATGAAGTTTACTTTTCCAATGGTTCCATTAACCCATCTTCTACCATTTGAGTAAGAATCATTTTTCACAAACATTACTTGTGCATTTCTTTTTAATTCTAATGTAGCTAGAGTTGGATACCTGTCTTCCTTAAAATCTCCAGATATTGTAGCTTGGAAGCTTTTTAATCCATAGGGGATTTTGAATAATTTTCTATTGTTTTCCTCATTAGCAATATAGTTATTGCTTGTTAGCATCATTACAAAATCATTAATATCAGGAGAATAATGAGGATTATATTTTCTATTAAAGAAATTTAGAACATTTGAGTCAGCTTCATAAGTTCTTATCTTATTAAGGTTATTTATAAAATTCTCTTCTGATTGCCTATGAACCTGTTCAAGTTCAAATAATTTAGGTTGAAGTGATTTGAAAGCTGGAGCATCAAAGAAATATTCACTATCATATATTTCAGAAAAAACATGTTTTTGTATAGAATCACCTCTTTCTACAATAGGAGGTAACTGAAAGGCATCTCCAACAAATAACATTTGTTTGCCACCAAAAGGCTTATTTTGCTCACCTCCATTTATTTTTAATGAATAATCTAAAGCCTCTAATAAATCAGACCTCAACATTGAAACTTCATCAACAATTATGGTATCTGCTTTTTGTAATATTTTATATTTCTGAAAATTGGGATTGTATTTTTTTATTTCCTTGTCCTTAGGTAAAAGAGGTTTGAAGGGAAATCCAAAAAAAGAGTGTAATGTTTGTCCTCCAATATTTATTGCTGCTATCCCAGTAAAAGCAAATAATAAAGTATTTTTAGAGGTTTCCTTAGTGAAATAGTGAATAAATGTCGATTTTCCCGTCCCTGCTTTACCAGTAATGAAATAGGACTCGTTAGACTTTTCAATCTCTTTAAATAAATTAATAGCTACTGTATCATTCGAATAATTCTTTGGTAGTTCTATATACTTATTATAAAAATCTGGAAGTTCAACTTCTTCAAAAAGTGATAATTGCTGATTAGCTTCTGTTTCGCTACCTTCAATTCTCATAAAGAAAAATAAATCTCCTATATTGTCATAATAAGGGTCAGATGTATTCAAATCTTCCCCATACCGTGATAATTGCTTAAGTAAATAGTAGGTTTTTTTCAAAAACGTATGGCTATCATGTTTCCCAGAAGAAATCACATCTTCCACCTTACTTTTTGTTAAAGTGATACCAATAAAGGATAGGTATTTTAAAACGGTGTCAAGTTCATTTAGGGGATTAGAATGGTTGTAGTCGTCATTAAAATCTTCAAAACCAACAGGAAAATCTTTAAAATGAATAGAATCGTCGTCAAAACCATGAAATAACTGATTGGCAATATTCGGTTGATAAATTCCAGCTTTCACCAAATCAGAATCTTTGAACTGATTTTTCCATTTCTTCTCTATTTTCTTCAGTTCGTTCATTACAACTCAATCTTTATTAAAGCCAGTCATCTAAATCAGAAAACATAGTAGCCTTTCTTCAAAATATAAATAAGGAAAAAAGTATTCATTTTTTAATCTTTTATCCAAACCATTTCATTATTCTAGGTTTATATCCACTCAAATACAATTCTTTAAATTTTGGATAATCCATCATAGGTTCATTTAAGTCAATAAAAGAAAAACCTCCTCCCATTTTATCTTCATAGGTATTATGTTTCTCTAATTCATCAAAAAACTCATCCATGTATTTATCATAGGCTGAAAGGATTTTACTATCTAACATCTTTGATTTAGAAGCGTCTTTTTCTGAAAACTTTATAAAGTTATAAACATTCTCTTTCCATTTTTTAGCAATAACTATAAAACAATCACCTGGCTTTATACCAAAGAAGGATTTAATATCATTCTTAAAAATCATTACTGTGCAATCAGTGCATTTAACTTTTAATGTCGTATAATTGATTTTGTCATATCCAGTTAATTTATCAATAAATGTATTTCCAAAAATAATTTGCTTAATCTCTAGATCTATTTCAAATAATTCTGAATTAATTTTCTTTAGTATCATTATTAAAATCTTTTTCAAAATTCTGTATCAGTGAGGATACTATAACTCCACCAGCAGTTCCTGCTAAGAAGCCCCAGATTCCCACTGCACCTCCAAGACCTGCTATACCAATTCCCCCTGTTCCAAAAACAGCAATACCTATAATTGTCCCTAAAAATCCTCCTATAAAAAGCTTAGATTTAACGGATTGTTTTGTCCACATAATCTTTTTAATTTCTTTAGCTTTCTCCGTGCCGCTTAAATTTGAATTCTGTATTTCTTGAACCCTACGTAATAAAGTTAAAATCTTGTCCTTTTGTTTTCTTGACAGTTTTTGAAAAAAGGCAATCCCTTTTTTGATGGATTTTTCAATTTCTTCTTTTATGTTTTTTGTTTCATCCATCTTAAAATAATGACCATTGATTATCGTCCAACTCAGCCAAAATTAAAGAATACAAATTCTTATCATATGTACTCATCTTCTTCGTATCAAATAACTTTCTTTGCCTGTAATAGTAATGATATAATTGTTTTTCTTCATCAATAGATGGACTAGGCAAGCGTTTATATGAAATAACAAATCCATATAAGTCATTAAGACTAAATTTTAGACGTTCTCTTGTGTTTATTTCATAATCATAATTCTTAATCAAGTCTTTTATTAATGAAGCTCTTTTAATTTTAAGCTCACCAGCCTTTAATTTTTTTCTTTGCACATATAGCCATCTATAAAGCACTTGCTCTGATTCTGGACAATTGTTTGATGAAGGCAACTTGTTATAGGTTTTTACAAAACTGCTAATGCTATCATAACTTTCCATCCAAGTTCGCTTTGGTTTAGTTTCGGACTCAATAATTAACTCAAACTCCTCTCCATATTTCATATTGGCTATACCAATATAAGCTCCCTTAAAAAATGAAAAAGTATTTGATTCATCTAATTTCAAATTAGTCATAATACTATTTTCATTGGTTTTGGGTCGATACTTAACAACACGGTTTGTTATTTCTTTTATATGAACTGGCTTAGGTTGCCCTGTTAAAAAAGCTTCAACTATTTCCCTAATGGTTCCTCCTTTAAAATTTATTTTTTCATCCTCCCATTCTTTTAATCCATAAACACTGGTTCTTCCTATAGGCACAAATCCATGTTCTCTTTTCATTGAAGCTCTTATGCTTTCTACGCTAGTTTTATAATCTGGATTTTGAAGAATAACACATTCATATATATCGTTTACTTTAGAGGGTTTATCAAGTTTCTTTAATGCTTTATAAGCATACTCATGAACTTTTAATTTTGTGTTTCTACGAATTACAATATTGTTCTCCTCATTAAAAAAAACACCTAGTTCATAAATCAATAGAAATTCACAAACCATAAATATTTGTTTCTTTAATTCAGTGAAGTCGCATTTTTTAAATTTGTTAAAACAACTCTCCATCGAAAGGTTGTACGTTGCTTCATTACGCTCACGAAGTTTTAAAGATATTTCATCTAGGAACTTGACAAAGTCAAATAATACATTTAGTTTTTTCTTAATAAGATATATATTTTTCCATTCATGTCTGTTACGATGAGTTATTTCTCGTTCTTGAAAAACATCTTCTAGAACGCCAAGTATATCAATTGAATCATCTAAGTAAGGGGCTAGTAATAGACCACAAAAATTTTGATTAAAATTAGTGTTACTGGTTTTATTTATTAATTCTGCTTGTTCTTTACTTATACATATTATTTCATGCTCTAAACTTAAATTATAATGATTAAAGGTATAATCTAATTTTTTTAAGGGATATAATATTGAAAGTAAGCTATGTAAGCACGTCTCCTTTCGCTGCCGAACTCTTTCAGCAGTTAGGTTAACCAAAATTCCTATTTCTTCGTTGGATAGTATTTTCTGACCATTGTAAATCTTTATTCCAGACATTATAATCTGGTAAAATTTTGAATCAAATAAATTATCACACTTGAGAATATAATCGCAAACCTTGAAATAAGAATTGCTCTCAATAATATTGATAGGAATATTCTCAATACCAAAGTTATATTTAAAGAATAAATTTCTATTCTTATTCCTTAATTCCTTTTCATTTGATTTGGTGGAAACCTCCTTAATAAATTCCCTTAACCTGTCAGTGAATTGATTTAATTCCGATGCCGATTTTACCCCAACATTATCTATATTTAAAAAATCAAAATCGTTAACTGAAAATATATGTTTCCTAAATGAGTAAAAGGTAATTTCACCCTTAAGCATTTTTCTCAAGGCATTACTACTTCTAACAGAAAGGTTTTTAAAATTGGATTTTATGTAACTATTAATAGGTTTGATATGTATTTCTGACAACCCTTCTAATAATTCTTCAAAAGAAGATTTCAATTTAAAATTTGTAGTACCTGATTCATTATATGTATTAATTATAAAATCCTTTATAATTTCTATATAATGTTTTATTTCGGAAATTGATTTGGTTCCTGCATTTTCAATACTGTTGTAATCAAAGGGTTTTACTGATAATATTTTAGCCCATATAGAAGCAAGAGTCAAGTTTCCATTTAAATGAAGTCGAAGAGCATTCTGGCTTCTACGAGACAACTGGGATGAATTAACTTCAATAAATTTCTCAATAAGGTCTCTCCTACTAGGTGAAAGATTTAACACTATCTTTTCAAAAGTGTTCTCTTCAACCTTTTTATTTTGGTTTCTTAAAAACATGTGCTTATACTTCTCACATAAATCTATCAGCTCTTTATTAGAATCTTCTCTGCACCTTCTTAAGGCTAAAAAATTACCATTTTCAAAATAATATTTAATTAGGTCTCCAAAAGAGTTTAGGTCGTTTTCATGACACAAGTTAAAAGCTCTGGTGCTGAGGAAATTTTGCAAGCTATATAATCTCATTGATGTATTTAATTCCAATGCAATTTTTCATAATTGCTCTGCTCTTCTCTATTTAATGGAATAGAAGAATTTCCATTTCTAACATAAAAACTATCTCTACCCTCAAAATTTAAAAACACAGGCTTTCCGAATTTTGAAATATTTATTAAACATATTTCCTTCTCCTCAACTGTTGGAAAAGTGATTTTTAAATGTTTTTCGAAATTACCACCAAGGAACTTTTTAATAACTTGTTTCAAATAAAGTTCAAATCCATCTAAGTTTTGTTTGCTTAGTGTACTTAAATCTTTATCTAACCCTAGTATGTTTCCATCATCATCAACGCCAATTATCAAAATACCACCATCAGCATTCAGAAATGCAGATATAGTTTTTGCAACTACGCTTTCTAGCTTCTTATTCAATTGTCCTTCTCTTAAATCATACCTTAAAGTGGATTTAAATTCTAATTTATCACTTTCACCTGTAAGTATCAATTCCTTAATCCCCTGCTCCTTGGAACTCACTCGATGTTTTAAATCAATTCTATCGGAAAGCTTTTTATACATCAATGTTGCTCTTTCCCTAAGAAAAATGGAATAATCATCACTGCCTATACCAAACTCACTAATACCCTTAATCAAATGAGATTTAAGGGTAGGTAAAAGCCCATCGTTAATATCTTTAAACTCACTAATGTAAACAGAAGGAGCCTTTGCCTTTATTTTACGTTTATTTATATCAGCACTCACCAAAGTGATATTAACCAAGCTGTTTGCATTTCCAATATTATGTTTTTTCAAGTAAGCCCTTGGAAAGAAATGATGATAGTTTTTACTATTGGCGGCTTTTAACCAAGAATTGTCCAAAATTACCTTGCCATTATCTTGAAAATCCTTAGGTTCTTCGTAAGCTAATAAGCAAAGAATGGCTTTACAATAGCTGCTACCTGCACTAAAACTAGTTTCTATCAAATCTTTAGGCGAGGTTAAATAGACTTTAAAGTCATCATAAATAGGTCTTTTTCCAGATATTATTTCATCTATTCTTTTTACATCTTGTGCTAATTTTGATTCGGTGGCACTTGAATAACGATAGGATAAAGCAATTCTCCAGAAAAACTCCTCTAGGTATTTGATTTGCTCTCCTTGAGGACGTTCTTTATTTATATAGAAAAAATAAACATAAGGAATTAATAACGAATCATATGGAAGAATAGCGGATACGGGAATCCTATATACTGAACGGAAGAAATCAATGCTCTCTTTAAGTGCGGAGATTAGATTGTTCCATGCGTCAATTATTCTCTGCTTATCTAGCTGTAAAATAACCTTACGTTTGCATTCTTTATTCTTACTTAAAACAAGTGCAAGAGAGCTAAGTATAACAGAACTTGAAATGGTATCATATTTAATTGCAGAAAGCTCTTTAAGCAATTTTTGATACTTATCTTCCATATCAAAATTTTGTCCCTCATCATAGGTCTTTGCCGACATTATTTCAAAAAGAGTAAGCGTCTGTCCTCCTGTGTTAATTCTTGTAAAAACTTCAATAGCAGAATCAATATCTTCCTTTCTTAATACTATTGTTGAAAAATCATAAGTTGAAAAAGCTTGAGAGTATTCGTGAATTTTTTTAAAATCTTGGTCTGAGTACCGCTCTTTTATGGTCAATAAATTATCATTAAAATTTAATACTTCATTTAAAGAAATATAAACTTGATTAGGCTTTTCAGAGACAACAATTTGTTGGTCATTACTATAAATATCTTCTTCCAAGTCTACATAAATTCCCGAATAATCCGTAATTTTTTTCTCTCCTTCCTTTTGTATTTGTGCCCCTAAATAAGCTGCGTACAAGGACGTTATTCTTTGCTGACCATCAAGAACATATTGCACCTTAATATCGTCTGGAACAGGAGGTAAATTTAGATTCCCAATGTTTTTGATATCATTTAACCTCTCATTAGTTTCCCATAGTATAAATGTACCGATTGGATACCCCTTTAAAATACTATCCAGGAGTTTGGCGGTTTTATCTATACTCCAAATAAAGTTTCTTTGAAATTTTGGGATTTTAATATGACCCTTTTCTATTTCAGATATTAGGTCGGTATATTTTTTCGAGTCAGGTTTTGGTTGTTTGCTCATTACTATATTTAAATTAAAGTAAGATTGCTAAATGTAGGTTAATTGCTATAGTTAATTTATGACATTAGTCACAAACTATATTAATTCTCATAACTTTGAGAGATAGATAGAGCCTTATTTAAACTAACGCCTGGAATAAAGATAAAAATTACACTGTATATTCCTACAGTATATTACAAGTTTTTTTCAATTTAGAATTAATCTTCTTAAAATTATTTTAATCCCAATTTCCTCTTGATAGTGACATCATTTTTATAGAATAAGTCATGAGAACTAATTCTCCTTTCTTCAAAAGCTTTATACTTTTCATAATGAAAGTACTTATTGTACATTCCTGATTTCAGGCTTATGAATATTCTTTGAATATCAGCCTCAAAACTATGACGAATATGGTCTACATAAAAATAGTTTGTACCTACCTGTGCGTGCAAAAAAGGAATATCAATATTTTCACCTACCCTTGGCAGATATGGTAAATTATTGCACTTAAAATACCCTCTGTCATTTTCAAAATAATTTAGGTCGAAATATATTTCAGTCTTATTAAATACCAGGAAATTCTCTTTTTCAATATCAAAGACCTCATTATATAAGTCTTGTATTAGTTTTCTCAAAGTATAGGGCTTTAAATCCAAGTCGATACCAATTTGTTTTAAAGAAGGTATTGGTTCGTCAGATTCTAAAAAATCATTGGACATCATAAAATCTATTAGCTCCTTGTATTTCTGATTTCCCTTGAATATCTTCTCAAGCTGAATTTTGATAAATAGTAAATCCAGAAATGCTCTTTTTATTGAAAATTGTCTTTCCATGATATTTAGTTTTTGTTTATCTGCAGGAAAGACAAGGTATCAAGAAAAGGCTTATTTTGGCTTTTTTTAGCAATAAAAAATGCCCTAAAAAACGCTCTCTACATGCGTATTACACATTTACCATAATTACAGTTTTCTGTTTTTAAGTAAAATTTTTAGTTAAAGTAGGTGTTCACTTTATATTTATTATTTATTGCCTCTTACGGTTTTCTTAATCTTCCCAAAACTGAGCTACTAATAATTTTCCATTTATTGTTGGTTTTTACAAGTTCAAAAGTTGCTCTAGATTTACCATACCTACCAGGGTTTTGCTGTATGATTTCAATTTCATTACCCATAACCTTAGAGACAATAGCCACATGTCCATAGCTATTAAATCTAGTTGCCCCAAAAATGATTAAATCATTAACCTTTGGTTTACTTAAACTAGGATTTGAATATTGAATCAGATTTCGGTCTTTGTTGTATTCTCCATCTTTAAGCTTTGTATTAAAGAAGTCTTTAGCATGTCCATAGCTATTAGGCATTTTATGATTTAAATACTCATAATAATAACGTTTTACGAACTCTACACACTGATACTTTAATCCGATGTTGTAATTATCTTTCGATAGATTTCTACCTTCCACATTACTAACACTTGCGTTGTAATACACATTAATACCATTAAAGCTGTCCACCACATCTCCAACTTTGTAAAAAACGTTGTTCTTATATAACAGAATCAAGCTTGTTGCTCCAACAAGAACAATAATCATGAGTGCGTATATCCATTTTTTATTTTTCAAATAAGATTCTTTCTAAGTATAATGATATATTAAAGAATAGTTAACGCATAAACTATTAGTTTATGCTTTGATTAAAAAAGGTATGTGATATCTGGATTTCTATTATTATGTGCATCTCGCTCATAACCATCACTATAGTTACATCTGAAAATATCATTTATTTTCCCATCTTCTTCTTTGATATTATAAGCAAAAGCTGGCTTACCTTGATTAGGTTCAATGTAAAACTCATATACTCTCTCTCCAACATAGCACATTTTACATGTTCCCATTACCAATTTGACCTCTTCTATTCCGATGCTTTTTAAATAGTCAAATTGACTTTTCATTGAGTTTAAAAATCTATACTTATCTAAGTCTTCAAAATACTGGTCTTCATCAATCAATGGTTCAAAAATGGAAGTATCTAGCTTTATACAAGCTTCAATAAAGGTCTCCTTAATTTTTAAGGAATTATGCTTCCCAGAGGATACTTG
This sequence comes from Aestuariivivens sp. NBU2969, assembly GCF_019931125.1. NCBI lineage: Bacteria > Pseudomonadati > Bacteroidota > Flavobacteriia > Flavobacteriales > Flavobacteriaceae > Aestuariivivens > Aestuariivivens sp. NBU2969. The sequence goes on along the minus strand of NZ_JAIOUU010000007.1, from coordinate 1,919 downwards.
TTTTACTTTTAATTTAATGAGTTGATTGTCCATAATAAATAATTTAAATATCAATTACCATGACGATTAAATAAAGCTATTGATAAGAAAGAGGTAATAAAAAACACTTTTTTCCTTTATAATGGCTCATTGTTAAAGCACCTTTGCTTGTTATTGCAGGTTGCTACCTTATTTAAGAGGTTCGTAATGATGATTTAAATATAGGGTTATTTTGGAAATATTATTAAGTTAATTAAACACCCAGCAGGTTTGTGTAGTGTTAGCTATTTCTCTAAATTTACTCTTTAAGAATTTAATATAACGATATGCCTAGAGCAATAGTATTCGGTGAAATTCCTGGAATTGAAGAAGGACATTGGTTTGAAGGACGAAAAGAAATGATGCCAACAAGTTTTCATAGAAGCTGGGGTGCTGGAATAGATGGTAATGGAAATGAAGGAACTTCGGCAATTGTACTTTCAGGTGGTTATGAAGATGATAAAGATTTAGGTGATGAAATAATATATACAGGAGCAGGTGGTAATGACCCCAAAACAGGAAAGCAAGTTGCGGACCAATCTTGGAGTAATAGAGGAAATGCAGGATTACTTAAATGCATGAATGAAGGTTTACCTGTTCGAGTTATTCGAGGACATAAGCATAATTCAGACTTCTCCCCTAAAAGTGGTTACACATATGCTGGTTTATATAGTGTGGTTGATGCTTGGCAAGAAAAAGGTAAAAGCGGACACAAAATCTGTAGGTTTAGGTTAGTTTATTCTGGAGCCAACGATACTAGAAAGTCAGCAGAGGAAACTGAATTGGACCACGGTGTTCGAGATAAAAAAAGAATAGCAGGAACAGTTTTACGGATAGTACGAGATACCAAGATTGCACTTGATGTTAAAAACCTATATAAATATAAATGTCAAGTTTGCGGAACGGCTATAAAAACTCCAAGTGGGTTTTATTCTGAAGGAGCACATATTCGTCCATTAGGAAAACCTCATAATGGGGATGATAGCCTTGCAAACCTTCTTTGCATGTGCCCAAATCACCATGTCATGTTTGATAAAGGCTCTTTTGCTATTACAGATGATTATAAATTGATGGGGGAAGTGACAGGTGATTTATTGGTTGATAAGAAACATCAGATTGATACCAATAATCTTTCATACCATAGAAAAAGCCATGGGTTTGATTAAGGTTGTTTGCGGAGTAATTTATAAGGATAATAAAATTCTATTATGTAGAAGAAAGCCAGGGAAGTTCCTAGAAGGCTATTGGGAGTTTCCTGGAGGAAAGGTGGAAGATTATGAAACAAATGAAAATTCACTCATTAGAGAGCTTCAAGAGGAGCTAGAGATGGAAGTTAAAATAGAAAGTTTCTTCACTATTTCTGAACATCATTATGAAAAATTCTCCATAGAATTAATAGTATATAAATGCATTTATAAAACTTCTAATTTTAAACTCACGGACCACGATAAATATGAATGGGTAAAACCAAATGATTTATTGAATTGGAAACTTGCTCCAGCTGACATTCCAATTGCAAAGAAATTGATTAGCTAAAACTTTGGAGCATACTTATCAAGACTATTACCGTATTTAAAACTTCTTACTTCTGTAATAGTGTTATGTCCTGCATCATAAACAAGCTCAACAAAAAATTTATCAATGGCATAACAGTTAATGCGAATGTCTTTGGTAATGTAGTTGTCTAAGAATGTACCCCTATCCCAAACAGTTGCTTGTTTTTCTTCAAGGCTAAGTATGTTAAATTCGTATAAGGTCATTTGATTCTTGTAAGTAGGCGAGTACTAGCAATTACTTATAGCCATTGTTGGGCACAGTTATTTATAGTCTAATTTCAAAAGATCATTTCCTAAGTTTGCTATGTATAGAGTTTGACCATCATTTGAATAGAACATTCCTGT
>NZ_JAIOUU010000006.1:0-152843 GCF_019931125.1 Aestuariivivens sp. NBU2969 | reverse complement strand
TGAAGAGTCCCATAATTCGTATTTTTTTATCACAAATCTAAAATACGGGATTCTCAGGCTACTTTAAAATTAAAACTTTTGGACGCTAGTGACTAAAAATTAAAGAAATAGCTATAGATTAAGAAAGCTTAAAACCAATTGCTTAATGTGAATTGTTAGACACTACTTTATTATACAAACTCAATATTTTGTCAAATTGCTCATCTATAGAAAGGTTTGAGTTATCAATCTCAATGGCACCCACAGCCTTAACTAAAGGCGAATCTTTACGATTGGAGTCTATAAAATCACGTTCTTCAACATTTTTTAAAACTGCTTCATAAGTCACTGCATCACCTCGCTCTAACAGTTCGTTATAGCGCCTTAGAGCCCTTGTTTTAGCCGAAGCTGTCATAAACAACTTTAATTCTGCATTAGGAAAAACAACCGTTCCAATATCCCTCCCATCCATGACCACACCTTTTTGGGCACCCAGCTTCTTTTGTTGCCTAACCATTTGGGCACGTACTTGAGGTACAGCTGCTACCCTACTTACATAACCAGAAACTTCTAAGGTGCGAATCTCTTTTTCAATGTTTATGCCATTGAGATATACTTCGGCAAAACCCAATGTTTCATTAAATTTAAAATTTATGTTTACATCACTTAATTTTGAAATCAAGCCATTTATATCAAAATGATTATTAGAGATAAATCCATATTGCATTGCGAAATAGGTCACCGCCCTATACATTGCACCTGAATCTACATAAACATAACCCAAGTGTTTTGCCAACTGCTTTGCTATGGTACTTTTTCCTGTTGACGAAAAGCCATCTATGGCAATAGTAATTCTGCTCATGTCTATCTTGAATTTAAATCGATTTGTAAACCAAAAAAACTAGCATTGGCTGCACTTGTATATTTGGCATGTGTATAACTAAAGCGCATTTTATTCATTTTTATGGATATTCCTGCTGACAACCCTGAAAAATTCCTTTGATCTACAATACGTAGCTCTTCTGCCCTTCTAAAATTATAACCTAAGCGTAAGTTAAATCCTTTTTCTGGAAATAACTCGGCTCCTATTATGGTATGTCGAATAATTTGTCCTAAAAATCCTATATTTTCTTGGGTCTGATTACCTGATAAATCACTAGTAGATCGGGCTGGATTAGACCTTGCAATAGGCCAATCCTGTAAATTCTCCAAAGTAACGTGCCAACGAATAGGAACATGTTGCAAGGTTTGAGACATACCAAAATCTACCTCAAAGGGTAAAGATTCATTTAAACCAGCATAGGTTTTAATTTGTGTGCCTAGATTCCTAATTGCTATCGCTGCATGTAAATCGAGATGCTCGTTAATGTAAAGCAACCCAAAATCAGCTGCAATTCCAAAAGAATTATATTGCTCTAGTTTAGAGGTGATAAGCTTTGCATTGACACCTAAATAAAAATCGGAATACCCAATTTGAAAGGCATAACCAAATGAGAGGGCCGCTTCATTACCCGTAAAGGAGCCTGTAGAATTCCCATTTTCATCATAACCATCAAAAGTACCATAATTAATATAGGTGATTCCAGCATGAAAGGTTTTTGTCCTTCTATCTACTGTATAGGCATACGACGCTGTACCATAACCAATACCCCCTAAATAACTGGTATAATTAAGAGCCAATTGGTTATCCATTTCTACATTTATGGTTGCCGGATTGAATAAACCCTGGGTCACATCATAATCTACATTAGTAAGTACTTTACCCCCAAGCGCTGCCTGTCTTGGCGAGGATACCAAGTTCAAAAATTGATAGGTAGCTTCACCACCAACTTGTGCATTAGCGATAACACCAATAGCCAAACAAAACCATGTGATATTTTTCCTTAGCATATTTAGACGCAAAGTAAACAAATCTATCTTAAAACGGCAGCAGGTATATTTTATTTTAGCTTAAGTGTTCTTATATTTAAATGGTGTCTGAAAAAAGAAAATATAAGTTAAGAAACTTAATTAAATCGAATATTAATAAATCAAATCCCTTATAATTTTTTCGCATTTTTAACCTTTTGGTTGGTAATAGCGATAGCTATAACCTCACTCATATCTGTGACATAATGGAATGTTAAACCTTTTAGGTATTCTTGCTTAATTTCTTCAATATCACGACGGTTATCTTCGCACAACAATATCTCTTTAATTCTAGCGCGTTTGGCCGCTAAAATCTTTTCCTTAATACCTCCTACAGGCAACACTTTGCCACGCAAAGTGATTTCCCCCGTCATAGCTAAGCTTTTCTTCACCTTCTTCTGCGTGAACAACGACACTAAAGATGTTAACATGGTAACTCCGGCACTTGGACCATCTTTTGGTGTTGCACCTTCTGGCACATGGATATGCACATTGTATTTATCGAACACATCAGGGTTAATACCAAGATCTTTGGCATTAGACTTTATGTATTGCAGGGCAATAGTAGCCGATTCCTTCATCACATTCCCCAAATTCCCAGTAATACTCAAGTTGCCCTTACCTTTAGATAAAATGGATTCTATAAATAGAATATCACCACCAACACGCGTCCACGCCAAACCTGTTACTACACCAGCCACATTATTGTTCTCATATTTATCGCGCTCTAATTTTGGCCCACCTAACACTTCTATAATGTCCTCATTGGTAATTTTAATGTTGTATTCTTCTTCCATAGCAATATTCTTGGCAGCATAGCGTACCATTTTTGCAATTTGCTTTTCAAGGCCACGCACTCCTGATTCACGTGTATAACCTTCAACAATTTTTTCCAATTGAGGCTTACCAATCTTTAAATGTGAAGCATTTAAGCCATGCTCCTTTAATTGCTTAGGCAACAAATGACGCTTGGCAATCTCAACTTTTTCCTCAATTGTGTAACCTGTTACGTTAATGATTTCCATTCGATCTAGTAACGCAGGCTGAATGGTATTCAAGCTATTGGAAGTCGCCACAAACATAACTTTAGACAAGTCGTAACCCATTTCCAGAAAATTATCATAGAAATCGTTATTCTGTTCAGGATCCAACACCTCAAGCATAGCTGATGACGGATCACCTTGATGTGAATTCGATAATTTATCAATCTCATCTAATACAAAGACGGGATTTGAAGTTCCAGCTTTTTTTATACTTTGAATAATACGTCCTGGCATAGCACCTATATAGGTTTTTCTATGCCCACGTATTTCAGCTTCATCACGTAAACCTCCTAAGGACATACGTACATATTCCCTGTCCAAAGCTTCGGCAATAGACTTTCCTAATGAGGTTTTACCCACGCCTGGAGGACCATACAGACAAAGAATAGGTGATTTCATATCGTTACGCAGCTTTAAAACCGCCAAATATTCTATAATACGACGTTTTACATCCTCTAAACCAAAATGGTCACGATCCAAAATTTTCATCGCACGCTTTAAGTCGAACTGGTCTTCACTATATTCATTCCATGGCAACTCCAAAAACAAATCCAAATAGTTTCGTTGTATTGAATATTCAGCAACTTGTGGATTCATACGTTGCATTTTGGCAATTTCCTTTTCAAAATGCCTAGCTACTTTGTCATCCCATAGCTTACCTTGGGCACGCAACTTCATTTCCTCTATTTCCTGATCATGACTAACACCTCCCAATTCCTCTTGAATGGTTTTCATTTGCTGGTGCAGGAAATACTCACGTTGCTGCTGACTCATATCCATCTGTACTTTAGACTGGATGTCGTTTTTAAGTTCCAGTTTCTGAAACTCTATATTCATATACTTAAGTGTTGCCAATGCTCGCCTTTTCAAGTCATTCATTTCTAATAATTTCTGCTTCTCCTCAACAGAAAGGTTCATATTGGACGATACAAAATTTACTAGAAATGAATTACTTTCAATATTTTTTATAGCAAAAGAGGCTTCACTGGGAATATTAGGGTTTTCCTTAATTATTTGAAGCGCCAAATCTTTAATGGAATCAATAATTGCCATAAACTCCTTATTATTTATGGCTGGTTTAGCTTCAGGCAAGTCCCTAATGGTAGCGTTCATATAGGGTTCTTCAGTAAGTACCTCGGCTACATGAAAACGTTTTTTCCCTTGTATGATTACCGTAACATTACCATCTGGCATTTTAAGAACACGTAATATTCTTGCTACGGTACCTGTTTCGTAAATTTCTTTAGCATTAGGGTTTTCAACCGATTCTTCCTTTTGGGCCACTACCCCAATAACTTTACTCCCTTTATTGGCATCGTTAATTAATTTAATGGATTTATCGCGTCCTGCTGTAATAGGAATAACTACTCCAGGAAACAAAACGGTATTACGCAAGGATAAAATAGGCAAGGTTTCAGGTAGATCTTCATTATTTATTTCTTCCTCATCTTCTGGTGTCATTAACGGAATTAATTCTGAATTCTCATCAAACTCTTGTAATGACAAACTGTCAAACGATATAAAATTAGATTTCTTCATGTATACATTTAGGTCAATTTGTCATTAAAACAAATTAAACCTATCTTTTCATATTAAACAATGTTCGCTAAAAAACTAACTATCAATAATTTAACAAAACCATATATAATCAGTTATTATTATTAGGCAATAGCTATGCCATACTTATCCAAATGAGAGTTACTTTAGTTTATATCCTCCCTGATTTACGTAAGACATACAATAAAACTATAGGAATGGCCAATAATACGACCATAAGCAAATTGGTTTTAAATAGCCATGGTTCCATTAATAAAGTAATGGCATATCCACCAATAGCGCCACCAAAATGGGCATCATGACCAATATTTCCAATTCTATTTTTCATACCATATATAGAATATAATAAATAGCCTATTCCAAAAACATAAGCAGGTATGGGAATGGGTATAAATAACATATACAAACTCATTCCTGGCTGCAATAGTATAGCTGAATAGATTACTCCCATAACAGCTGCACTAGCACCTACAGCCGAATAATGATACTCATTTTTATGAAAATACAAAGACAATAAACTTCCCAATATCAGACTTCCAAAATAAATGATTATAAATTTGGTAACACTCAATAACCCAATTACAACATCTGCAAAAAAATAGAGAGTAAACATGTTAAAAAACAAATGTGTATTATCGACATGTAAAAACCCAGAGCTAAATAATCGAATTTGTTCACCTCGTCTTATTGCGCCAACATGAAATTTATACTTTTCAAAAAAATCAAAATCTCCAAAACCCTTAAACGATATAATGACATTGGTTGCAATAATCACTATGGTAATAATGTTTATGTCCATTGCTTATTAAGTTTACAATCAAATTAATTTATCTTTGCGGCTACAAATCTAAAACTAATTCATGCAATTCCTAATTTATATTTTGGTCTATCCCTTTTTATGGTTTATCTCCATGCTTCCCTTTAGATTATTATATATACTCTCAGATCTAGTTTTTATATTGCTTTATTATATTATAGGTTATAGAAAAAAAGTGGTTACAGAAAATTTAAAATTGGTGTTCCCCTCCAAATCCAAAAAGGAAATTGACCTTATTAAAACAACATTTTACAGACACCTGTGTGATATGTTTTTAGAGATGGCGAAAACTATGAACATCTCTAAAAAAGAACTAAAAAAGCGGTTTCAAATTGTGAATACAGATGAATTAAAGCGGTTGGAATCACTTAATAAAACTGTTATATTAATGTTTGGCCATTACGCCAGCTGGGAATGGGCTATAGAAATTCAAAATCACATTGCTTTTAAAGGTTATGGGATTTATAAAAAATTAGCCAACCCCTATTTTGATAGATTGGTTAGAAACATTAGGTCCAAATTTAAAACTACACTTATTAGTACAAAAGAGACTATTTCTACAGTCACTAATAATGAAAATCAAGGTATTAAAAGCGTTGTTGCTTTTTTAAGTGACCAATCCCCTAGATTAAGTAAAGAAGTGTATTGGGGTAATTTTATGGGTGTAAGAGTGCCATGCTTTACAGGAGCAGAACGTTTAGCAAAAAAATTGAATTTAACTATTGCTTACTTAAAGGTTAACAAAGTAAAACGTGGGTACTATAAGGCAGAAATTATAACGCTTACCGAAACACCCAAAAATTTTAAGGATTATGAATTAACTGATTTGTTTTTGCGAGAAGTTGAAAAACAAATTTATGAAGCTCCAGAGTACTATTTTTGGACACATAACCGCTGGAAGCACAAGGATAAAATACGATGTTAGAAATTCAAGGGCAAGTTAGTGCTAATTGCTTTTAACAATACTACCCAATCTTTAAATGAACAAATAAAATCTTATTTTATAATAACCTTAATATTTATTATACAATATTTTAGAAGGACTTATTGTGTTAAATAATTTAATTGTATCTTAAAATTAAATTACCTATAAATCGGCTATTTCCTTAATCTCATTAATTATTTTATCGGCCAAAGTATCGGCCTCATATTGTGATTTGGCTTCGGTATAAATTCTAATAATAGGTTCTGTGTTACTCTTTCGTAAGTGCACCCAACTTTCAGCAAAATCTATTTTTACACCATCAATTGTGTTTATTTGCTCGTTTTGGTAACGTGCTTCTATTTCTTTCAAAATGGCATCAACATCCAAATCTGGTGTCAACTCAATTTTCTTTTTGCTCATAAAGTAATTGGGGTATGTTTTTCTCAATTCGCTTACTGACATTTTTTTATCAGCCAACAAACTTAAAAACAATGCAATGCCAACCAAAGCATCACGACCATAATGCAATTCTGGATAAATAATACCACCGTTGCCTTCACCTCCTATTACAACTTTATTTTGCTTCATAAGCTTCACTACATTTACTTCACCAACTGCACTCGCTTGATAAGTTCCACCATGCTTTTCGGTAATGTCGCGAAGAGCTCTAGTAGAGCTCATATTACTTACTGTATTTCCCGGTGTTCTACTTAACACATAATCTGCGCAAGCTACCAGAGTGTATTCTTCACCAAACATCTCCCCTTTCTCATCAATAAAAGCGAGACGATCCACATCTGGATCAACAACAATACCAAAATCTGCACGCTCTTTAACTACTTTTTCTGAAAGATCCATTAAATGCTCCTTTAGCGGTTCTGGATTATGTGGAAAATGACCATTTGGTTCACAATACAATTTTACAACATGAACTCCCAAGCGTTCCAGTAATAATGGAACAGCAATACCCCCTGTTGAATTTACACCATCTACTACCACTTTAAATCGTGCTTCTTCAATTGACTTCACATTCACCAGTGGCAAATCTAATACCTCAATAATATGCAAATCAAAGTAAGCATCATTCTTAGTAATTCTTCCAAGGCTATCAACATCAGCAAACTCCATATTGTCACCTTCAGCTATCTCTAATATTTTGGCACCTTCTTTTCCGTCTAAAAACTCACCTTTCTCATTTAATAATTTTAAGGCGTTCCATTGCTTAGGATTATGACTAGCCGTAAGTATAATACCCCCATCGGCATGCTCCATGGGTACAGCTACCTCTACGGTTGGTGTTGTAGACAAACCTACATTCACCACATTAATACCTTGTCCAATTAAGGTATTCATTACCAAATTTTGAATCATTTTCCCAGAAATTCGTGCATCACGTCCAACAACAACTTTATAATTTTCCTTATTACGCTGCTGTTTAATCCAAATACCATAAGCTGCTGCAAACTTAACAGTATCAATTGGTGTTAAATTATCACCAACAAGCCCTCCTATGGTTCCTCTTATTCCTGAAATTGATTTAATAAGTGTCATAAATATTAGGTATAGAATTAGTGTACAAATATACAATTAGAAAATGGTATTTTATTGTTTCGTTTTATGCTTTTGTCAGCCAGAAATTGCTTTTGTGGTTATAACAAAATATCGTCCAATAATTAATAATTATTTAAAGCATGACAGTTTCTTTAAACCATATTTGTAAATTACACCAATGAATTTTTTAGCTCATATTTATTTATCAGGAGAGAACGACCTAATTACCATTGGTAACTTTATTGCCGATGGTATAAAAGGAAAAGATTATAAAAAATATCCTAGGGATGTTCAAACAGGTATTTTATTACATCGGGAAATTGACACCTATACCGATACTCATGACACAGTAAGACAAAGTACCAGACGTTTGCATGACAAATACGGGCATTATTCGGGTGTGATTGTAGATATCTTATATGACCATTTTTTAGCAAAAAACTGGATTAAGTATTCCTCAATCCCTCTAGATTTATATGTACAACTATTTTATGATTCACTAGAAACGCATTACGACTTATTACCCATTAAGATAAAACAAATGATCCCTTTTATGGTAACTAATAACTGGTTATTGAGTTATGCCTCTGTTGATGGCATATCCCGAGTGCTAGATGGAATGAACCGTAGGACTAAAAACCGTTCTGGAATGAACCAGGCCATAAATGAGCTAGAAGCATTTTACAGGCAATTTGAAAATGAATTTTCAGATTTTTTTAATGAGCTTATCATTTTTTCTAATAAAAAACTCAAAGAACTTATCATAAATAAGAGCTCCTATGAATAGAAGCATTTATATAATACTCCTTTTTTCCATTTTCTTTTCATGCAAGGAAGCTGCTATACAAACTATACCAAAAGAGCATAGACGAGGCTTGATAACCAAACATGCCATGGTAGTTTCTGCTCGTTTAGAAGCTTCAAAAATTGGTAGTGACATTCTTAAAAAGGGTGGCAATGCATTCGATGCCATGGTTGCTACTGAATTTGCCTTGGCAGTAGCTTATCCATATGCAGGCAATATTAGTGGTGGGGGCTTTATGGTATATCGAAAAAACAATGGATCTATAGGTGCCATAGACTATCGTGAAAAAGCACCAATAGCTGCAACTAAAAACATGTTTTTGGATTCTATTGGCAACGTTATACCAAACAAAAGTACTTTAGGTGCTATGGCTGTGGGTGTCCCTGGTACTGTTGCAGGTGTTTTTGCTGTACACGAAAAGTTTGGTAGTATTCCTATGGACAGTATTTTAAAACCTGTTATTACCTTGGCATACAAAGGTGTTGTAGTTACCGAAAAACAGGAAAAACGAATTAAAAAACACCAACCATCATTCCTTAAGGCTAATAAAGATTCTATTCCTTTTGACAAACCATGGAAAGTGGGTGATACTATTACATATCCTAAATTAGCTAGAACTTTAGAGCGTATCGCTACTTATGGCAAAGCTGGGTTTTATAAAGGTGAAACGGCTAAAATTTTGGTCAACTTTATTCAAGATAATGGTGGTATTATAACCTTGGAGGATTTAGAAAAATACGAAGCTAAATGGCGAACTCCCATAGTTTTTAACTATGACGATATGAAAATCATTTCAATGTCACCACCTACAAGCGGTGGTATTTGTTTAGCACAAATCATGAATATGATTGAGCCTTTTGATTTACATGAATACGGACATAATTCACTCAAAAGCATTCAAGTGTTAACCGAAGCGGAACGCAGAGCATATGCTGATAGAAACCATTATTTGGGTGATCCTGATTTTATTGATATTCCAGTATCAAAAATAATGGATAACAATTATTTAGATGGCCGCATGCGTGACTTTTCATTTAAAAAAGCCTCAAAGTCCAATGAAATAAGTCATGGCAATATTGAAATTATTGAATATGACGAAACCACACATTATTCCATAATTGACCAATTTGGCAATGCTGTTTCGGCAACAACAACACTTAATGGAGCCTACGGTTCTAAATTATACTGTACTGAACTTGGTTTTTTTCTTAATAATCAAATGGACGATTTTAGTAGTAAGCCAGGTGTACCCAATATGTATGGACTTGTAGGTGCTGAGGCTAATAGCATTGCTCCCGAAAAGCGCATGTTAAGCTCCATGACGCCTACAATAATTGAAAAAAATGGGAAGTTATTCATGTCCTTAGGCACTCCTGGAGGTTCAACTATAATTACATCGGTATTACAAACTATTTTAAATGTCCATGAATTCAACATGACAATGCAAGAAGCTGTTAATGCACCACGATTTCATCATCAATGGCTCCCAGATGAAATTAAAATGGAGCGAGACTCATTTGATAAAACCCTTATATATGAACTACAAAAATTAGGGTATTTAATTAATGAAAAAGATTCGCCCACTATTGGTCAGGTCGATGGAATACTTGTTTTAGAGGATGACCTGTTAGAAGGTGGTGCAGATTATCGAGGGGATGATGCAGCTATCGGTTTTTAATGTTTTTCTTTCTTATACTCATTTACAATTAATACCTTAGTTGGATAAGATTTAGGTTTTTAACCTAAAATTGGGGCATAATATGAGATTAAAAAAAATACTAAAAGTAACTTTTGGGGCATTGGTATTTATAACATTGCCAAGTTTGTTATTATATGCGTTTTTATACTATAAATATAACGAACCCTTGCCTATAGGAACTTCAGGAGAACAGGCAGATGCCTTGGCACATAAAATGTTAAATGCATTGGACTATGATGCCTATAAGAATACTGACTATATAGAATGGACCTTTAAGAAACGTCGACATTATAAGTGGTACAAAAGCAAAGAGACCTGTGATGTTTTATGGAAGGATTTTAAAGTAAACCTTAATTTAAAGGACTCTAATGCGCATAAAGCATACGTTCATGGATTCATAATTGATGGGGAGATGGCGGAAGAACTTATTGAAAAAGCTATAAATTACTTTAACAATGATTCCTTTTGGCTTGTAGCACCATACAAAGTGTTTGACGAAGGTGTAGAACGTAAACTAGTTTCTTATAATAATGAAGATGCGTTGCTTGTAACTTATGAAACAGACGGCATAGCTACCGAGGATTCTTATTTGTGGCTATTTGATAGTGCCAATAAACCAAAAGCATTTAAAATGTGGACATCACTTTTGCCAATTGATGGTATAGAAGCTACATGGAATAATTGGATTACCACAGAAAGTGGTGCTCAATTACCCCAGCTTCACCGGTTTTTGATTTTTGGATTAGAAATTGACAATATTAAAACGTCTCTTTAGACTTTTATCTTTCAGCTTACTTCCCTTTTTGTCCTACAAATTGATGTGATTTCGACTTAAACAATACGTTAAACGTAGTTAAACTACCATATATTCTGGTAATGTATTGCTGTAAATCTATTTTACCTTGTTCATCCAAGTTACTGGAATTGATTCGTTGTTCCATAACTCGTAAACGATCGCGAACCATGGTAATTTTATGAAAAAACGTATCTATTGGTAATTCCTTATTTTGTAGTGACGTATCGGCAGGTTGTAAAATCATAGTACCTCCTTTCCATTTATCGGCTATAGGTACTACTTCACTAACATCACTCCACTTTTTTAAAATTTGGACCAAACTGGTTTGAACCTCAAAAAAACTAACCGTATCAACATCACCATCAGCAGCTTCTATAATATTAAATTCACTATCTAAATCTATAGTTTCCAATCCGTTGTCAATGAATGTCACCCAATAATGTTGTGATGTTACATTGGTTATTACCCCTTTCCCATACTCTGAATGATAAATTCTTGATCCTATACCTAATAATTTCATATCTAATACCTTTTATAATTCCTTAAAAATAATTATTTCAAAATATTTACTAGTAAATTCAACACAATAATACTATACAAATTCAAGATTCTCATTAAGTTCCAGGTCAAAATTCATAAAGTTTTGTTAAATTTATTAACGTAGCAAATAAAAAGGTAACCCTTATAATTTAAGGGGTAAAAGTAGTAAATTCAATCTATTATAAAAAAATACTACTTAACAAGGCATTATATCCTCATCTTAACAACCCTTACAAATTGTTACCCTTAAAATTTATAGGGGATCCTCTCTTTAAGTAATAAATAAACACAAAACAAAGCAAGTTGACTTAAATAATCTTTTCCATTATTTTTGATGAAAATTCAAATCCTTAAAAATATAAATATGAATAGATTAATTTTAACTATCATTTTTTTAGCATCTTTGACAATTAATGCACAAGACAAGCCTAAAGTTGGCGACAAATTAACAATCAATGCACCTATTGGACAATCCTATAACCATATTGCTTTTCCTAAGAAAAATTTTATTGCCAAAAGAGGTAAGGTAGCTAACTACAAAAGTCTCTATGGCAATGCTGTGGTTATTAAGGAATTGATTACCAACAAAAAGGGAGATACTTATGTTATATTAGAAAAACAAGACGGTAAAAAATTTTTTGGATTCTTAACAAAGGTAAAAGCCAACTACAAAGCTGCTGTAGAATCTGGAGAATTATCCACTATTAAATCGTAACTTATTTGTACTCTTAAGAATTTGTAATGATCATAGGTAAAAAACATATAGAAAAAAAGGTAAACTAACCTTACATAAATTTTAACATCTAAAATCGTAACTTTGCACTTTTGCAAATTTATGAGCCAATTTGAGGACTTTATTGAAGTAAAAGGGGCAAGGGTACATAATCTTAAAAACATTGATGTATCTATTCCTCGTGAAAAGTTAGTTGTCATTACAGGCTTATCCGGAAGCGGCAAATCATCATTGGCATTCGATACTATCTACGCGGAAGGGCAACGACGCTATATTGAAACCTTTTCGGTATATGCAAGACAGTTTATAGGAGGTTTGGAGCGTCCTGATGTCGATAAAATTGATGGACTCTCCCCTGTTATTGCCATAGAACAAAAAACAACCAGCAAATCACCAAGATCTACTGTAGGCACTATCACCGAAATCTATGATTTTATTCGTTTATTATTTGCTAGGGCAAGTGATGCATACAGTTATAATACTGGTGAGAAAATGGTTATCTATAGCGATGATCAGATCAAACAACTAATACTCGAAAATTTTAACGGTAAACGTATAAACATTTTAGCTCCTGTTATACAGTCCCGTAAAGGACATTATCGCGAATTATTTGAACAAATTGCAAAACAAGGCTTTGTAAAAGTTAGAACAGATGGTGAAATACGAGATCTTGTTAAAGGCATACGCTTAGACCGGTACAAAACTCATGATATAGAAATTGTTATAGACCGATTAAAAATTGATGATACTGTAGACAATGACAAACGTCTTACCGAAAGTATCAATACGGCCATGTACCATGGTAATGATGTCCTTTTAATTATTGACCAGGATACTAATACTTTACGCTATTTTAGTCGAAAATTGATGTGTCCTACATCAGGCATTTCATATCCGAATCCAGAACCCAACAATTTTTCATTTAATTCACCTAAAGGAGCCTGCAATAATTGTAATGGCATTGGAACATTATACCAAATTAATGAAAAAAAGATTATCCCTAATGAAACACTTTCTATAAAGAATGGAGCCCTAGTACCTCATGGTCCTGAAAAAAATAGTTGGATTTTTAAACAGCTAGAAACGATAGCGCAACGATATGATTTTAAACTGAGTGATTCTTGGAAATCCATTCCGCAAGAAGCAAAAGATATAATTCTGTATGGAGGCAATGAAAAATTTTCGGTTGAAAGTAAAACTTTAGGAGTTACCAGAAATTACAAAATTGAATTTGAGGGTGTAGCTAATTTTATTGAAAACCAATATAAAAGTGCTGAATCTACCTCATTAAAGCGCTGGGCTAAGAACTTTATGGATAAAGTTACATGCCCTGTTTGTGAAGGTTCTAGACTTAAAAAAGAATCTCTATACTTCAAGATTAACCACAAAAACATTGCTGAACTCGCTAAAATAGATATTGCTGAATTGGCACAGTGGTTTAATGATTTAGAAAATCATTTATCAAAAAAGCAATTCAAAATTTCAGAAGAAATCTTGAAGGAAATAAAATCAAGACTTCAATTTTTACTGGATGTTGGTTTAGACTATCTATCATTAAATCGTAGTTCTAAGTCTCTTTCAGGCGGCGAAGCTCAACGTATACGCTTAGCTACGCAAATAGGTTCACAATTAGTTGGCGTACTTTATATCTTGGATGAACCAAGTATAGGGCTGCATCAACGTGATAATGAGAAGTTAATCAATTCCTTGGTATCACTTCGCAATATTGGAAATTCTGTCATTGTAGTAGAACACGACAAGGATATGATAGAACGCGCCGATTATGTTGTAGATATTGGTCCTAAAGCTGGTAGGCATGGTGGTGAAATTATTAGTATAGGCAGTCCAGATGAATTAAAAACACACCACACCCTTACGGCCGATTACTTAAACGGTACCAAAACCATAGAAATTCCTAAAAAGCGTCGTTCAGGAAATAATAAGTTTTTAGAATTAAAAGGATGTACTGGTAACAACCTTAAAAACATTTCAGTAAAGTTTCCTTTAGGAAAAATGATAGGAGTTACAGGAGTCTCTGGTAGTGGCAAATCTACTTTAGTCAATGAAACGCTTTATCCTATTTTAAATGCATACTATTTTAACGGTGTAAAAAAGCCCATGCCCTACAAAAGTATTAAAGGCTTGGAACATATTGACAAAGTCATTGACATTAATCAATCTCCCATTGGTAGGACACCACGAAGTAATCCTGCTACCTATACCGGTGTTTTTAGTGAAATACGGGCTTTATTTGCTAAAATTCCTGAAGCTATGATAAGAGGTTATAAAGCTGGCCGTTTTAGCTTTAATGTTGTTGGAGGACGTTGTGAAACTTGTAAAGGTGGTGGCCTTCGCGTTATTGAGATGAACTTTTTACCAGATGTTTATGTAGAATGTGAAACCTGTCAAGGCAAACGTTTTAATAGGGAGACACTTGAAATTAGATACAAAGGAAAATCGATAAGTGATGTGTTGAATATGACTATTAATGAAGCGGTAGGTTTCTTTGAACACATTCCCAAAATTCACAATAAACTTAAAACCATTAAAGATGTTGGTTTGGGTTATATTACCTTGGGACAACAAAGCACAACGCTTTCTGGTGGTGAGGCACAGCGCATAAAACTGGCTGCCGAATTAAGTAAACGCGATACAGGGAACACATTTTATATTTTAGATGAACCCACTACTGGACTTCATTTTGAAGATATTAGAGTCCTAATGTTGGTTCTTAACAAATTAGTTAATAAAGGTAATACGATTCTTATTATAGAACATAATATGGATGTTATTAAAACCGTAGACCATATTATAGACATAGGTTATGAAGGTGGAAAACGAGGCGGTAAAATTGTAACCGAAGGAACTCCAGAAGAGGTTATGACACATCCTAAAAGTCATACCGCGAAATTTCTTAGAAAGGAATTGAAAACCAAATCTTAAAATAGAAAAGAAATGGCTTATTTTAATAAAAAAATAAGCCATGCAATTCATTATTCTTCCTCTTCAGAAACTTTGGTGGTTTCAGGTTCAGTAGTTAAATCATCTAGCATGTCGTGTTCGTGTAACAGATTATACCACTGAATAACCTTTTTTATGTCACTGGCATAAACCCGATCTTCATCATAATCTGGCAAAACATCAAAAAAGTATTCTTCAAGTTTATCTTTACTGTCTTTAGTATTAACACTTGTTCTAGCTCCTTTTTCTTTTTGCTTAATATTTTCAAAAACTTGCCTTAGGGGCACTTCTTCTGTCAAAGTATAAATTGCTATTTCACTAAGTAAGCTTACATTTTGTTGAATTCTTACCGAAAGTCTTTTTTTATCGATTAGTGATTCTGCTACAAAGCCACTACGTGTTTGGGTAATTAACTTATATAATCCTGGTTTTCCAGATATTGCCAATATCTTTTCTAAGCTCATAAATTATTGTTTGAAAGGGGACAAATATATTTTTTTATCTATAGATTACAAACTCTACCTTTTCTTTTTTTGATTTGGGAATCGCATTTTATAATCCACACGAATATTCCCTTTTGAAATGTTGTTTAGCTTACTCTTTAATAGTCTTTTTTTAAGACCTGAAAGTTTATCGGTAAACAAAACACCTTCAATATGATCATATTCATGCTGAATAACCCTAGCAATCAAACCTTCAAAAGTTTCAGTATGTTTATTAAAATTCTCATCAAAATATTCAATCGTTATCTTAGGTTGCCTCAATACATCTTCTCGAACATCTGGAATACTCAAACAACCTTCGCTAAATGCCCAAGATTCCCCTTCTTCATCTACTATTTCAGCATTTATAAATATGCGTTTAAAATCTTTTAAAGCATCTTTATCTTCATCTGAAAGTTCTTCATCTTCAGCAAACGGCGATGTGTCTACCAAAAACAGGCGGATTGGTAAACCTATTTGTGGAGCAGCCAATCCTACCCCGTAGGCATTGTACATAGTTTCAAACATATTTGTCAATAAAACATCTAAATTTGGATAATCCTTTGAAATATTGGTTGCTTTTTTCCTTAACACTGGATCGCCATAGGCTACAATAGGTAAAATCATTGTCCTGATTTGCTTTTTTTAGTCGCACAAAAATACATGAAAATTTTCATTTATAAATTCGTATAAAATAAACGAAAAATAATATGTTCTAAAAAATTGAAATTAAATTTTGTTTATTTTATATAAAATTTAAGTTTACAGAGATACATTACCTATGTTGTTTGCTGAAATAAAAACATAAAAAATTCCTTTAAAAAAGGAGTTTTATTTTTGTCAGAAAACAAAAATTATTTCATTATAACTATTTTCCGTGTTACTAAGGCTACGCCTTTTTCAATCTTTAGCATATACACGCCATTTACCAAATTGGTTAAATTAATCGCTTTTCTATCCTGGTTTTCAATATTAACCTTAAATATTTTTTTACCAGTAATGCAATAAACACTAGCTTTTACAATAATGGGGCTTCCAAACGACACTGTTATATCTTTTTCATGTCGTAAGGGGTTTTGAAAATGTTTAATGTTTTATTTAAAATAAATTCTTCAATAGGAAAATTACCTTCATTATAATAGCATGTAGTATCAAATCCACTGGTAACCGTAAAATCTAGTTCAGATATTGCAGGTCCACTGGTAAGATTGTATGCTGCAAAACCTTAAGAGCATGAAAATGGATCTAAGTCAAAAGTAGAAGTTCCATCTATGATAATTGGCATTGGAATATCTACTCACGAAGAATTAAATGAAGTGTAAGTAAAAACAATTTGAGTACCGCTTAATGAAGTTATTCCTCCATCTGGACATGGATCAGTACTAACAAAATTTACGACAAAAAAGGAAGTAATATTAGGTAATAGTGTTTTTATGTTTTGATGAATTAAATTAAACAAAAAAATTATAACGTATTTTATTACAAAATTTTTGAATATAAATAGCTTTGCAGAATTAATGTGGCACTTATTTCATCTAAAAGGGCTTTATTTTTACGCTGTTTTTTTTTAACTCCGCTATCTATCATGGTCTGAAAAGCCATTTTAGAAGTAAAGCGTTCATCAACTCTTTTTATAGGAATATTGGGAAATTGTTCAGTTAATTTATCCAAAAACGGCTTGATTAAGGCTTCGCTTTCAGAAGGGGTATTGTCCATTTGCTTAGGTTCTCCAACCAAAAACAAATCTACCTTCTCCTTATCGAGATAATCCTGCAAAAACAATAACAACTTGTCTGTATCTACTGTAGTTAAACCTGAAGCAATGATTTGAAGTTCATCGGTAACCGCAATTCCCGTTCTTTTTAATCCGTAGTCTAAAGCTAAAATACGTCCCATATCTTTAAAAGTCAAAAATAGTCGTAAAAGTAAAAAAGATCATCTAAATACGATGATCTTTCCTCAAAAGTTTAACCTCTATTAATATTTGAATATGTCTAAGCTTAAGCGATCTTACGTCTGTTAATTTTAGGGAAAACCAATTTAATATTTTCAACTTTACGTTCCCTGTTTAAAAAGTTTTTAATATCACTGGTTTTAGAAATAGCTTCCTTTAATTTTAAAGTATCTATTTCAACATCCATTTCCAATGTCTTTACAACAATTTCTTGAGCATCTTGCTTTGTTTCTACTTCACTTTGTGCATTAGAAAGTGTGAAAGAAAGTACTAAGATTAAAGTTATATATAAAGTTTTCATCAGATTTGGGTTTTGATTTCTTATTCAAATATAGAACAGTAAAACCCCTCAAATACAAAAAATTAGTTGTAGCATTTGGTATTTTCGATTATTAGAAAATGTGATTACTTCTACCGATAAACTGATAAAAACCACTACTTTACCGACCAAAAGACACCATTAATGCACTTCATCAAAAAAATTAATACGTTCAAAGTAAAAACAATGATTTTATGTTACCAAATTACCAATAAACCAATAGGATTTTTATCAATAAATTACTCCATAAAATAACTATAGCTAGTATATTTGTGAAAATTTAATGACCAATGACAGAATTACAACAAACCATAGAACAGGCTTGGGAGGATAGATCCTTATTAAACAACGAAAAAACCATTAATGCCATAAGGCAGGTTATCAACTTATTAGATGCGGGCCAATTACGCGTAGCTGAACCATTAGATAATGGATGGCAAGTTAATGAGTGGGTTAAAAAAGCGGTTGTTTTATACTTTCCCATACAAAAAATGGAAACTATTGAAGCTGGACCTCTTGAGTTCCATGACAAGATCCCTTTAAAAAAGGGTTATGCACAAAAAGGAATCAGGGTCGTTCCACATGCGGTTGCTAGACATGGTGCCTATATTTCAAGTGGCACGATTTTAATGCCCAGTTATGTAAATATTGGTGCTTATGTAGATGAAGGTACAATGGTAGACACTTGGGCTACTGTGGGTAGTTGTGCGCAAATTGGCAAAAATGTACACTTATCTGGTGGTGTAGGTATTGGAGGTGTGTTAGAACCTCTACAAGCTGCGCCAGTAATTATAGAAGATAACGCCTTTATTGGCTCACGTTGTATTGTGGTAGAAGGTGTACATGTAGAAACCGAGGCTGTTTTAGGGGCTAATGTGGTTTTAACAGGATCAACCAAAATAATTGACGTAACCGGAGATACCCCAATTGAAATGAAAGGTCGCGTACCAGCACGTTCTGTAGTTATTCCTGGTAGTTATGCCAAAGCCTTCCCTTCTGGCAGTTATAATGTGCCTTGTGCCTTAATAATTGGTAAACGTAAGGAAAGTACCAATAAGAAAACCTCTTTAAATGATGCCCTACGTGAGCATGATGTAGCGGTTTAGAATTTAAATTATTAACAAGTAACAAAATGAAATGGGAGGTCAATTGACCTTCCATTTTTAGTTTGGTTAAAAATAAATATCCTTTATCAGTAAAATATAAGGATGTGAGTATTATTAATACTCATATACTGAGTTGCACTTCATTGTTATCTGTCCTAAATAAAGAAGAAATAATTATACACATTACAAATTAAAAGACTTAAATAAGAAGAAAACAAATAAACACTATTGCCAACTTCAATTAATACCTCACCCTAGTTTTGGTACAAGGACAATTACTAATGCCCCTTAAGAAATTCAATCCAATAGTAACCACATGAGTTCCAGAATTATAGGCAGACAAACCATTAGCCGTGATTTGGTAAGCATAGGCAAAATAGAACTTATTTTGATTTAGCCCCAGCATAGGTCCAACATTGAGCGGTTTTAAGAATTGGTCGTTCAAAAAACGATAGGATATCCCTCCAAACACATAGTTGTCGTTCCTACCAAACTTCTTTACCTTAAAATTGAAGTCCGTACTAGAACGCTTGTCACTGGTAAACATTTGGTAAAATATAGAGGGCTCAAATTGCAGGCCATTACGTATAGGCTTTCCGAACACATAGCCCGCATAAATTTGATAATTCAGTAAAAACCGTGGCTCTTCCTGAAAAATCTGGTTTTGAATATCCTTAAATTCATCCAAACTTTTATCAAGGATGTTGTTTAAATTCAAACTAATAAAGAAATCCTTAAATCGGTACAAAGCCCCTACATCGAAGTTTAAATTAGATTGTGCCCTATCGTCTTCAATACCTAGCGCCGATGCTGGTATTGGATTCCCATTGCTATCATAACCCACAAAATTATTGATGTCAATTCTAAAATTATTAACGTTCAATGAAATTCCCAACGATAGATACTGTTCAGACGTCACATCCAAAATCAAATGGTGGGCAAATGAAAACTTGGATCCTGTTTGTATGGTATTACCGTTACGATCATTGTAAAAAGAAGCTCCGAGTCCTGAACGATCACCAATTCGGATATCTGCATATACTGACTGGTTATCTGGTGCATCTTTGATACCAACCCATTGGGTCAATCCATTTGCCCTGATCTTCAAATAATCTCCTATACCTGCAAAGGTTGGTGAGACCACAAAATCGTTATCGGCCAAATACTGTGTATATACAGGCAAATTAAGCTCCTGACCATAACCAAAGGTTGCAGTAGTAAGCAGAACATATATAAGTAGGTTTTTAAGTTTCATAATATCATGTTTGAGGGTTAACATTCTTATCGGTACAAGGTAAAATGCCCTACAAAGTCCCGATCGTCTTTATTGTCGTTTAGTTTTATTACATACCAATAATCACCTGTTGGCAATTCACGGCCATTATATTTACCATCCCAAGTATCATTTACCCGTAACCTGGCCACAATACGTCCATAACGGTCATAGATGTCTACGGTTAAATCCTTATAGCTGTCCTTACCGCATCCAGGACCCCACTGGTCTCCTGTATTTGGAGTGAAATAATTCGGTATACAGAGGTCCACAAATTCAAAATACCCTGAGGCCTCGGCCGTACAGCCATTGCTATCGGTCACAACTACTGTGTAGTTTCCAGTTTCGTAAATCTGAAAGGTATTGGTGCTTCCTGTGGACTCTCCGTTGAATGCAAATTCGTAATCACCGGTTCCTCCTGTTGCGATGGCAACAATTTCATTAATATTGGTACTTTCCACAAGAGCGACCTCCAAAGGCTCATATGCTGGTATGTCAAACAGATCAGTCTGTTGTATACAGCCATTGGTATGCCTAACGTCTATATAATGACCCATGCCTGCAGGTACATCGGTAAAGACATTACTCACCTGATAAGGACCCCCATTCAATGAATAATCTACATCGGATGGATTGGTTATGCTATTATCAATAGATATTGTAACTGTGTTGGTTGATAAATTATTAGTACAACCAAACTCAACGATTATTTCAGGATTAATTCTTACTGATTCTGGAAACGTAATGTTCCATTCTGATTCACAACCTTGGGCATCACGTACATATACGATATGGTCGCCACCTACTAAACCAACAAAATCAAATTGGGTTTGTGTAGCTACACCAGTAGTATAAGTGCCATTTATATCGTCTAAAGCTACACTATATGGTAAACTTCCTCCTGAAATATCTATACTGAATTCACCATCCATGTCGCCTTCACAAACTTCGGGTAATATAGAGTTTGGTACTATGCTCAATATTACAGGAGCTGCCTCTACAATTTCAATATCTTCAAGTAATATATAACATCCCAATTCATCTTGAACAATAATATCATAAAACCCTGGTGAAAGTTCATCAAAAATAGCTTCATCAAAGAACTGATCCAATCGGGGTGTTATGGCATACTTAATAATGCCTGTACCACCTGAGGCGATGACTTCAATAATACCATCATTTTCCCCATTACAGGTAATATCGGTTACCGTATATTGTGCCACCAACGGCTCAGATGGTTCGGTGATTATTACAGTGGCCGAAGTTATTTCACAATCTATGCTTTCCACATGTACTTGATAAGTTCCTATTGGCAAATCTGTAAAGACCCCTGGACTATTTTGTGTCGCACCAAGAATGTCATTTCCACCACCATCTTGAAGTGTATATAAATAATTGCCTAAACCGCCCTGTGCCTCGGCAACAATTACTCCAGTAGAATCTCCAGCACAGTTAACAGTAGCATTGGTAGTATCTAAATTCACGGTTAATGGCTCCAAAGGCTCAATGGTTATTTCATTAGATACAACAGCTATACAACCGTTGGCATCCCTAACGTAATAAGCATAGGTACCAGCAGGAACAGAGAATGTGGTTGATGTTGTAAACGAACCCAAAACACTTGTAAATGATGCAGAGTCACTATAGTCATAAGTTCCTGTGCCTCCAGTAGCACTCAATGTTAGTGTGGTATCGTTTAAACAGGTCTGTGTGGTTGCCGTTACCAAAGAGGCTATTATTTGAGTCGGTTCATCGATGATCAGGTCTGGTGTGGTAAACGAACAGTTATAACCATCCGTAACGGTCACATTATATGTTCCCGCCCCTAAACCATTAAATATTGGTGATGTTTGAGGCCCAGATGAACTTACAGTTGGAGCGAGCATATTCAATGTGTAACTGTAATTGCTACCTTGTCCTCCTGTTACATTACTAACCGTAATGGTTGCATTAGTATCTCCAAAACAGCTTAATAATGTTGGTGTGGCTGTTATTGTAGCATCGATAGGTGTCGGTAAATTAAGTGTTATATTTTCTGAAACGATACAGCCGCCAGCATCCATAACGTTAACCGTATAAGACCCAGCTGAAAGTTCTGTAAAAGTTCCATTTGATGAATAGTTTACCGTTGCAGCACCTGTTAATTCATATTGGTAACCACCCCATCCGTCACTTGCTACAGCAGTAATTGTGCCTTGATTATCATTACAGGTAACATTGGACGTTTCGTTAACCGAAAGCATTAATGCAGACACTGGTGATGCTATAGTTTCCATATTTGATGTTGTTGAACAGAATGGACTAGCTATTTCTGTAATTTCAATATAATAATTACCCGCAGTCATACCATTAACTACTTGAGGGTTGGTTGATGTGTTACCCGCCAAAATTCCACTTATAGATATTCCTGAACTATCAAAAACTTCATAATTATAGTTACCAGAATAACCAATTATAGTAAATTCGAATGCACCATTATTGTCACCGAAACAAGTTACTGGCGTAGTTGCATTAGCAATAACTTCTATAGTGTCAAATGGAGCGATTGTTAATGCTGGAGTAGCTATACTACAACCAGTATCTAAATCATTAACTTGGAAATAGTAGGTGCCTGGATCAGTAATAGCAAAAATATTCGATGCTTGAAGCGTACCACTAGGTAATAGTTGATAATTAAAATTACCAGAACCTCCAGTAACAGCTATTGAAACTGTACCTGTATTATTACAATCTATTGGCGTGGCTATAGCTACAGAAGCCATAGTCAATGCAGGTAGCGGGTTAATGTTTACAGAATTTGATGCGATACAACCGTTATCATCCCTTACGTAGATAGTAATGGTTTGAACACTGCCGGTATCTATAATATCAAAAGTATTCGTAGTAAAATAGTTAGTACCATCTATACTGTAAGTGAATGGAGCAGTTCCTCCACTTTCAACTATGGTAAGTGTTGACGTGTTTACTGAGTTATCTGGTGCACATGCAAAATCTGTTGCAGATCCTGAAACCCCTAATAACAATGGTTCTCCAATAGCAATAGGTTCTGTAGTGCTGCAATTTCTACCCGAAGAAACAGTAATATCATAATTTCCAGCTGGTAATCCTGTAAATATATTTGAACTTTGTGGCCCTACTAACACAGGTCCTGAAGTAATCTCATAAGTATATGGTGGATTATCGTTGCCTGCTGGCAAATTTACAGTAATAGTAGCGTCGTTACCACCATTACAACTCACATCTGTTCCTACAAGTGTAAACACAACTGGAGTTGCAGCATCCAGAATAATATCTACTTGATCTGTACAGGCCGTCGTTATATCTGCTATGGTTATGGTATACGTGCCGCTTGGTAGGCTATTAAACACATTCGATGCTTGAGATCCTACTAAAACAGGTCCAGAGGTTATTTCATAAGTGTAATTTCCAGAACCGCCATAACCTGTTACTGTAATGACACCATCATTGTTAGTACATGAAGGCAGTGTGGTTACTTGAGCATTAATTTGTATAGGCGGATAAATAATAATTGTATCGGTTGCCGTACAACCATTTCCATCTCTCATCGTTACGGTATAAGTACCTGGAGCTGAAACTATAAAAGTAGCGCTAGATTGGAAATTCACCCCATCTATACTATAGGTAACAGGTGTTACTTCTCCTCCACCAGGTGTAGCGGTAAATGTGTATGAGCTACCATCTGAAGTACATTGGTCATCTGCAATAGCAGGCAATATCACTGTTGGTGTGGGATCTGTCGCAATAGTCACATCAAGCGGTACTGCAATATTACATCCGTTTGAATCACGAACATAAACATCCCAATCCAAACTAACACCAGCATCTAAGAATGCTAGATTACTTGTGTTCCAATCTCCTGCATTGGGTAAAACACTATCAACGACGAAAGCGTATTCATAAGGCGGTGTACCTCCACTAGCATTTACTGCTACTTGAGCATTTTGGTTACAGTTGGCATTTGTATTAACGACTTCGGCAAGTATTAATTCTGTTGGTTCTGTTATCTGGAAATTTACAATAGCAGTACATTGTGTTGACCCCAAATCAGTTTCAGAAACTAACAAATAGTAATCCCCTGGGGCTAATCCAGATACACTGTTACTGTAATCGGCTCCTGTTAAACCAGCAACATTCCCAATTATTCCTGTAGTCATATTGGTCAAATTTTCAAATACTTCCCAAGACAAGTCTGTTCCATCATAACCTGAAACAGTAAAATCAAAACTACCATTATTTAAAGCAGGTAATTCATAACAGGTAACATTTGTAGGTGTTCCAGCTACTTCTATGGATGATGGACTTGGAACGGCTGGCACTTCCTCTATATAAGTACATCCTGTACTAGTGTCTAATACTTCAAAAACATAGCTTACATCGAACAATAAACCAGAAAATTGGTGATTCCTTTCACTAGGAGAAACATTAGAGGTTGGTAAACCGTTAGGTGAAACCCCATCGGTTGGATTAAAAATCGTTGTACCATCATAAATGCGTGTCCTAAATGGTCCTGTACCATTAACTATTTCAACATTATATTCTACTCCTGCAATACAGGTTCCTCCTGCACTAGTATTAATATCCAGATTATCAACATCAGAAGCCACTAAATAAGGACCAAAATTATACTCACAACCATTACCATCTATGATTCTTAGATAGTAATTACCGAAATCCAAGTCATTAAAAGTGACATTATCATTTGATGTAGGCCCAAACGGATTGGTTGAAGATGTAGTAGCTATAGCTCCAGAACTATTTAAAAGCGTATAGGTATAATTAAGTGTTCCTCCTGTTACATTAAGAATTTGTATAGCTCCAAGTACATTACCTCCTACACCGCATGTAATGGGTGTAATTATTTCTGATCCCAGTGTTATAATACTTGGTTCATTAATAGTTACCGAACCATTAAACACACAATTATTAGAATCCTGTACAATATAGTTGTATGACCCAGCAGCTAAACCACCATATATAGTCTGTGAAGTAAATCCAGAACCATTAAAACTTACTACGTAAGGAGGCGTCCCCACTGTTTCATTAATATCAATGGTTACAATACCACTGGAATCTCCGCTACAGAAAACATCAGTGGCAGTAGCTGTAGCTGAAGGATTTGTAATTGGTTGGATTGTCACCACATTTGTTAAAGCGATACAGCCCAAAACATCAGTAACTCTATATTGGTAATTCCCTGTTTGCGCATTATTGTAGGTGTATATTGGGTTTCCTGTTACTGTAAACGCACCGCCATTAAACGATACTTCATAATTATATGGACCTGTACCACCAGAAACCGTAATATCAACTTGAGCTTCAGGGTTAATGGTACAATCCAATCCTTTTAACAAACTAGCCGAGGCTGTTAATTGATCAGAGATAGTTTCTGTTGGTAAGTTAAAAATACAACCGTAGGAATCCCTTACTATAATATCATAAATCCCTGGTGTTAAGTTTGAAAAAATTGGACTCGTTTGGAATACACTTCCATTAATACTATATTCATATGGTGGATTCCCTCCTGAAGCACTCACTTCAAGAGAAGAGGCATTCGTCCCATCAAAACAGTAATCGGCATTGATTATCGTTGCCGTTGGATTACTTGGTGTACTTAAATTGAAAGTCGTTGTAACAGCGCAACCATTGGCATCGGTAACCGTAACCGTATAAGTTCCTGTTTGCGTAAGTCCTCCAAACGTATTACTGCCTTGAGGGCCTAATACAGAACTATCTGGTTGTTCTAGTTCATAACTATAGCCACCCCAACCACCTGATGCAGTAATTGTTACACTACCATCAGCATTACAAGTAATTGGCGATTCTGTTGTAGTAACTGTTAATGCGGTTGGTGGTCCGCTTATGGTTACCGTATCGGTTGCTGTACAGTTAGTGGCTGTATCTGTAATGACTATTGTATAGCTACCTGAAGCCAATCCGTTTAAACTAATTGGTGAAGCTCCTGCTATTGAAGCCCCTCCATTTAAGGTATAGGTAAATCCTGAACTTCCCGAAACTGTAAATTGGGCAGTACCATCTGAAGCACCAAAACAAGTAACATTACTTAAAGCTTGTCCCACTACTGTTAACACAGGTAATGAATTGATGGTAAAGCTTTCACTATAAGTACAATCGTTGGCATCCCTTACTTGGAAGGTATAAGTGCCTGGTGCCAATCCTGTAAATACATTTGAGGATTGATAAGCCGTTGTCGATCCAGAAGGTGCAATGATTTGGTACTCCAAAGGCGCTGTACCACCGGTAGTACTGGTAATAGTAACATCGGAAGTGTTTGTAGGACACGTTAATGGTGTACTACTAAAGTCCATGTCGGTTGGCGGATCCAGGGCATCAATTGTAATAGGTGCCAATGCTGAAGAACATCCACTTGCATCTCTTATAGTAACAGTATAAGTACCATTGGTTAAGCCTAAGAACGTATTTCCAGATTGAAAATTCACACCATCGATACTGTATTCATAAGGCGACGTTCCTCCTGTGACTCCGGAAACTGTTATAACACCATTGGTTATACAAGTTAATGGCGTGGTTAAAGTCGCTGTTCCTGTTATTGGAGCTTGCGCCGTTATGGTAATGGTTTGCGCTATGGTAGCACAAACATCGGCATCATAAGTATATTGTACTACAACATCGTAACTACCAGCTGAAAGTCCTAAAGATACAGGAGAACTCACAAAGGTAGCTCCGCCGTCAATACTGTACATTAAGTTATTGCCATTGGCGTTGGTCACATTAACGGTTATTGAACCACTATTCGGATCATCAGCACATAAAATATTGGTTTGGCTTATGTTATACTCTGGCGGTAAAATACCATCAACAGTGATTGATGTAGTAGCTTCACAGCCATTGAAATCCAGTACAGTAATATTATACGTCCCTGCTGTAGTAACTACGTATTCCGGATAATCTTGTGAAATTGTCGTACTATTAATAAAATAGTTATATGGTGGAGTTCCTCCAACAGGATAAATGGTTATTTCGCCATCAGTACAGGTTAAGGGTTGGGTTAAAGCTGCCGTAACTGTTATTACTGGAGTATCTATAATATCAATATTACCTGTAAAAACACAACCATCATCTGTAGATACATTATAAGTGTAAGTGCCTGGATTTAAATTTGAAAAGGTGTAATCACTATCGTTGATTGGCCCAATGCTATTTATTAAAGTGCTTCCTGATGATAGACTGTAATAATATTGTGGAAGTGCGTCGTTAACTTGCAACTGAATGCTGCCTTTATCACCATTACAATCTGGTTGTGTGACCACAGTAGTTAGGTTCGCATCACGAAGTCTAACATATATACTAGGGGTTTGGAATGTACATGGAAACGAATTGGCTACAGTTTGTTGTATATAAACGGTATAATAGCCAGGTGTATTTATGGAAAAAGTGTTGGACGCTTGGTAAGGTCCATTAGGATTTAAGCTATATTCATAGCCTGAAGGCACCCCACCAACAGTTACACTACCGGGACTAGTACAAATAATATCTTCAGCCGATATGGTTGGATTTAATAAGTTTTGGTATACATTAAAATAGAAAATACTAAAACATCCGCCAGGATAAGTAATTACAAGCCTAAATTCTCCTGCTGTATTTGAAATATAATCAGGTCCTGTCCCAACTTGGTTCCATGTGCAGGAATCATTTTCGTTAGCACAATCATCAATTGTCATTGCAGGACAACTATTTTCATCCAATTGCTCCCATACAATTGAAGCTGCATCGCTAATCCCTGTGTTTATTGTTCTGGTTTCATTTGCACCACATAAGAAAATATATGGCAATTGCTTCCCATCATTTGGGCAAGTAACCACTTGATCAGCATACGGAATAACGGGATTGTTTTGTGTAGTTCCGTATAGGGATACAGTTATAGCTTCCTCAATCGAAATACAGGTAGATGATGTAGTATTAGTTACATAGTAAGTTCCAACGGCAGTTGCCGTATAGGTTTGACCAGTTCCTATTACAGGTGTTCCTGTTGGACTTGTTGACCAAGAATAACTATCATACCCAGAAGCAGCGGTTAAAACAACACTACTTCCACACAATATTTCAGTTCTAGTAAAATCACAATTGGATATATCTACAATAAAGTTTGTAGACCCTGGAACACCTAAACACTCCTCAGTAGCAAAGCTACCTTCCTCCTCAATTATAGTTGGATTAATTACCCCTCTATAGGTAGCGAAAGCCTGATTCTTTATTTCATTCGAACAAGCCTGACTTAAGTCATAGCAGTTAGGTACCACCTGAACTGCTAAACGAATAACATAAGAGGGATCGTTTACTTCAACAGATCCGTCTGGTATACTGAAAATCAACGTTCGGGTATCAGGATCCCAAGACTGTAACATAGCTCCACCTGCATTAGATAAATCAATATCGGTATTGGGGTCAAATACAATGTTGTCTGGTAGTACATCTTTTATAGTAAACTCAGTAACATTATCATTTCCAACACTCTGGTAGGTTATTTCATAAAATAATTGGTCTCCCAAATACACATCACCACCATCAATATCATCTCCAGCAGTATCTAAAACCACTTTGGTCAAATCAATATCTGGAGCAATGATGTCTACGGCAAAAGCTCCTAAAAAAGTAAAAATGGGATCAGCTTGTCCCTTTGCCACTTGCAATCTAAAGTCTGCAGAAGTATTACCATTCTTGATAAATTCTGGTTCAGAATTAATAATTTCCAAAAAACCAGTATCATAGCCCAAAGTGTTAGAACTATAAGGAACCCTTGGATGTGATACACCATTTTCATTTTCAATTACCGAACCAAAAAACTTATTAGCCGATCTTAATGGTGTGGTAACCTCTTTACCATTAATTTCTAACTTTGTGGCACGTTTAGTCCTATCACCATCCAATGCAGCATATGCAAACTGTAAATCAATATTTCCAGCGGGCGGAGTAGCAAAACCTGTTACAGGAACGGTTTCTTGGTGTCCATCATATATGTGACTAAAACCATCAAAAATATTAAATGATTTTGTGTGTAGATTAGGATCTTCATAAATCACGATTAGAGTCCACCCTGCCGATAAACCCGTAGAATGATTAAATCCTAAACTAGAAGTGACATTAGCAACAGCATAAGTTCCTTCAATATCAGTTAAAGCTGACAATAAATCGGTTACTTCTGCATAACATGCGTAAGGTGTATTGCTTGGTTCGCCAGTTTCAGCTGGAATTGGAGATACAATAGCATCATAAACTATTTCTCCAGTAATATCAACATAAGTAGTGCTTCCTGGTAACTTAAATTTTACTTTATCAATATCTGCCCTGCTACCACTTTGCAATATAGCCCCCCAATACAACCCAGCATAAGCAACTCTGTAACACGTTGTTGCACTACCATCTGGCTGAAGATGCAAAGACAAATCGGCACTACTAGAACTATAGGTAGAAGCATCACTATCGATGTCAATATACTGCATTGAAATATCTTGATTGTCCCTATTAAGATCATTAAAATCAAGATTGTTTTCACCTAATATTGTATTACCTACAACAAGCATGCTTCCCTTTACTTCAACATTTCTCCTTAAGGAAAAAGGCTTGTAAGATTGTGCTATACCCGAAAAGCCCAGTAGCAAAAAGCAGAAAGAAGCAAGAATAGTTTTTACATAAGTAGTTTTTTTCATGGTTGCCGATATTTTCTCATAACTTTTAACTGGGGAAATTAAAAGTCTTGTTTTTTAGTGTTTAAACATTAATATGTAGTTGAAATCATATAATTAAAAACTTTCATCTATTATTTATGCTTTTAAACGGAGTAAATATCGTAAATTTTTTTGGAACAATTATAAAATTAATTGAAAAAAGTGCTTTTTATCGATGTTTTTTTTACTTTAATCAAGTATTTTATAATTTAAAGTAGTTTTTTTATTACATTTTATGAAATATATAAAAAGTTTTGTGTTATAGAAAGTAAAAAATCTAAAAAAATACATAGAAATGAAAATGAATTCAAAAATTTAAAATTAATTTGTACCCGTATTTTAAATACTTTTAATCTTCAATTTTAACAACAGACATATTGGTATTATAAGGCGCACTACTTTTTGATTGCATAGCAGAATTTGCTGCTTCTATATAATCATATTTCTGATAATAGATATAATACTTACTCGAATTTACATCAAAAAAGAAATCGATGTTGGTCTGTCCTGCTGAGATGGCCTTTCTCAAGAACTCATCCCTTTTGTTAACATCGGTATGTACAGCAACAACAAGATAAAATCCGTTATCTGTATGATTCACTCCTTTTAGGATTTGAATATTACTTAATATTTCACCAGAATCGAAATCTTCAGGCCTTAAAGGTTCGTTACTAAGTGGTGTAATTTGCTTAAGCAGCTTTAATGTCTCTCTATCTTTTTGATATCTTGCTTGTTCATTATCATAGGCAGCACGCTTAATTCTACGCTTTCTTTCTACTTCAGTTGCTACACTAATGCTTTCTAGCTCAGATAAAAGATTGGCTTTTACTACTAAAGCTTGGTTTTGTTGTGATTTAAGTTCATTAATTTTTTGTAAATAGAACACATTGATTTTATCCGATCGATCCGTAACCGATTTTAATCGCTCATTATACAAACGCTCTAGTTCGGATAATTGACTGCTTTGAGACTTAATAATATTGTCAATATCCTCCTTTATGGCCTCTATCTCCCTATTCTCGGCAGATATGCTCTTAAAGGCCTTTGGAGCCGTATTATAAATACCTTGTTCACTTAAATCATTTTCTTCTTTAAGATCATCCAAGTCTTGCTGCTTACTAGCTACTTTAGCTTTTAATTGAGCCAATAAATCCTGTTGTTCTATTTTAGCTTTTTCTGTTAATACAGTTAAATCCGCCAACTCCAATGCGGGCCTGTCCTTGGCAACTGGTATAAGCACACCATCCAGCTCTTGCATTGCAATTTCCTCATCTTGCTCGGCTTTGGCTTTGGCTTCTGCTTCTTCCTTGAGTCTGTTTTCTTCTGCTAATTTGGCTTGTGCTTCAGCTTCCGCTTTAAGCCTAGCCTCTTCAGCTAGTTTTTCTTGGGCTTCTCGTTCGGCCTTCAATCTTGCTTCCTCGACCAGTTTGGCTTGTTGTGCCTCCTGCTCGGCCTTTAACTTGGCTTCTGCTTCAGCTTTTAATCGTGCGGCCTCAGCTATTTGCCGTTGTCTTTCAAGTTCAGCTTTCAACTTAGCTTCTTGTTCGGCTTTAATGCGTCTTTCCTCAGCCAATTTCGCCAATCTTTCCCTTTCTGCCTTTTGTCTGGCTTCTTCTGCCAATCTGGCCTGAGCTTCTTGTTCTTCTTTTAATTTTGCTTCTGCTTTAAGTTTAGCTTCCTGTTCTGCTTGAAGTCTAGCAACCTCTTCAGCTTTAATTTCTTCTGTAGGGGTTTCTGTTACCTGTTCTATTTCTTTATTATTGGTAGTTACTGCACTAGTATCTACCTTAACTGTATCTACCTTAACTGTATTTTCCTTAACTGTATTTTCCTTAACTGTTCTAGGTTGTCGTACTACGCGTGGCCTGTTGCTATTACTTGCCACTTTTCGTCTAGCAGCAATACTTTTTGTTCGTTTTGAAGGTGTGATCAATGCTTCTTCATCGTCATCATCAGCATAATTAAATCTATAGGCTTTCTTAAATTTATAAGCCAAAGTGATTTCATGTGAATTTCCAAAGCCGGACAAATCACCAATGGCCTGCTCATAGTTGTATTCCAATGCAATTTCCTTGGTAAGATTTAACCCTATCCCTCCAGACACCCCATAAAGTGAATTATAACCTGCCTGCATCCATATACCCTTGGGAACGGTTAACATGGCGATTCCAGAAAACACGGTATTGTCACTCATAAATTCCGATCTTATTAATGCAGAAAATTTGCTTTGATCTAAAAACCCACGCGTATTCATATAGCCAGTGTACATAACATGAGCTTGAACACTTTGCCCGGGATTGTCTTCTAGCATTTGTGATGTTGAAAAATTATAGGCGACCATATTATTTACAGAAAGTCCGAAATCAAAAAAGGTAGTCCCATAATTAATCCCTGGATTTATTGCAATTACAGAATTGTTTGGAATATTATTCAGTGAAGGGTCTGGAAAGTTTGTTACTACCTTACCCTCGTTAATACCACTTTGATAAAAACTTAAATTCACACCAAATGTGAGATTACTATTACTATTTAAAACGGCATTATAAGCAAAATTGAGTGTGCCTCCAAAAGTAGTCAATACACCATAATCCTGTTGAAAAAGTCCAATACCAGCCCCAATATTTTCCCTAAACCTGCCAGAATAACTAAACAAATAGGTTTGTGGAGCATCATCAAACTGTACCCATTGCCTTTTATTGGTAAAGCTTATGTATTTATTTTGTTCCCTAACAAAACTAAAAGCAGGGTTTATGGCATATCTATTAAATCGTAATCCATTTCTAACAGGTAAATCAAGGGCTACTACCCCATTTTCTTGAGCATGGAATAGTTGAAGGAAAGCCAATAGAATAATATGTAAAAATAGATATTTTCCCATGCTATTTTAATACCGTTATAGAACCTTTTTTGGTACTATTGTTAGCTGTTGTGATAATATAATAGTAAACAGGGTTTATATCATTGAAATCCAACTGGGTCTGGGGCCAGTTATTTTGATAATCATTTGTGTATAGCACCATTTTACCCTGTGAACTATAAATAGCCACTTTAGTATTTGTACCACTCACATACTGCTGAGGTATCACCCATGTATCATTTACTCCATCACCATTAGGACTAATTACATTCGGAATATTTCCAACCGCAGGAAAGGCATCAATAATTACAAAAATATGCTCTACCGAAGCCAAGCAACCACTTGTTTGGGTAACAACAACTTTATAATCACCTGTTTGAGTAATTTCATAACTAGTATTTACAGCACCAGTAATTGGCGAATCATTTCTATACCATTGAAAAGTAGGACTAACTGCGTCCGTAGTGACAGTAACAACTAAAGTTTCTCCTTCATCAATATAGTTGGTTTCCGGCACATCAATAGAACTGGTGAACCCTTCCGCATTTAAAGTAATTGATGCAGTATCTATACACTCTCCCAAATCAACTTCAACAGTATAAGTTCCAGATTCATTGGTTTGATACATTTGACCAGTGGCACCATCTATTTCAATATCATCCTTGAACCATTTATAACTTT
The DNA here is from genome assembly GCF_019931125.1 of Aestuariivivens sp. NBU2969. Classification (NCBI taxonomy): domain Bacteria; kingdom Pseudomonadati; phylum Bacteroidota; class Flavobacteriia; order Flavobacteriales; family Flavobacteriaceae; genus Aestuariivivens; species Aestuariivivens sp. NBU2969. The sequence goes on along the minus strand of NZ_JAIOUU010000006.1, from coordinate 119,132 downwards.
GACCGGAAATTGCGCTTAATGCTGTTGGACCATCACCAGAACAATAAGGATTTCCTAAGCTTGAAGCAATTTCTGAGGATGAACCAGAACCAGACTCACTTACAGTTACCCTATTTGAATAAGAGTTTGATGTACAGGATCCATAATTAGTCTCTACAAAATAGGTTCCTGGTTCGTTTACTACTAAGCTCTCTCCAGAATCTACAAAAGCTGAGGTCGAAGGTCCTGTTTCCTTATACCAGTTATAGGTTAATGATGGATATTGTAAAGGCGAATTGTTTGATGGCCCACCTGGGTTATCTATAGTTAACAAATAACTCCCTCCAGGACAATAAGCCCCTGTAGCTACCAAATTATTAATGGTAAAAGGCTCATCCTGAGCTTTATAATATGCTGGAAAAGCATCGGATGGGGTACTTGAAGCAGCAGGGGATGTACTTTTTATCCTTAATTTATAAGCTTCACCAGAAACTGTTGTTGGTAATGAAAATGTTAATGTTGCTGGAGAAGTCGTAACACTTCCTGCTGTAGATGTATAAATAACTGTTGCAACTGAGAAATCCCCAGTATCATCAGATAGTTCTATAATGAATTGATTACTAGCAGTTAAATCCCCTTCAGGTGAAAAGGCAAACGTAACATTATAGGTATTAAAGGATTCGCTTGCACAGGCCTGACTAAAACCCAAGTTTGGTTTACTAATTACGATTTGGGCATTCAATAACGCTGTAAGACATACAGTAAAAATAACAGTTAATATAATGTTCGCGTAATGTCTCATTCTATATTTTTGATAAAGGGATTTAGTTAAGCAAGTAATTATTGCTTATAAGCATAGACAACAATTAACAACAAAATATTAATACATTTTTCTAATAAAGCTCAAAAAACATAAATGGTAAATCAGTTTTCAGTTAGTCGTCTAAATCTGGGTCGTTGTTCGTAGCTATTATTTTATTAATTTTTAATCTGAAATCGGGACGTCTTTCATTATTCAAGTCAATAAAAGTTTCGGCATTGTGGCCTTTTGAATACACATTAAAAAATGCACTATTACCATACCAATTTTCTAAATCGTCATTATTTATATTATTCTCAACAAAGATATTTCCATTACAATTATTAAAATACATTTCAGAAAATTGAATCTTTTCTAAATTTTCTTGATTAATGGTTATCTTTTTTTCAAAAATTACAGCTGGATTAAATCCTGAAACGACTGTTTTTTTCATATCCAATGATGAATTATGTCCTACATAAATACCTTCACGAATTAAACCCATCTCAATATCGGATGCCAGATCTTCACTATCATTCAGGAGCGTCAAATTTGTTGCTTGTACTGTTGTTCCTTTTTTAGATAAATCCACCTCACCTTGTTCTTGGTAGGAAATAACATGTAAGCACCTCGAACCCTCACTGTTAGATATATATGGTGAACGAACAGCTAATGAATTGATCAGTCCACATTGAGCCCCATAATTAAATTTAAAATCATCTCCATTCGATTTATAAGAAACCACTTGCTCTAAGTTAAATTTACCCCCTAATACTTTAAAGGCATCACCTGCAGCAAAACTTACCATAACATTACTAACTTTGGTTTTATTACCAACACCAGCGAGTAATAATCCATCAAAATAGCCTGCTGTTTTTGTTCTTTTACCCGCATATTCTATTCTTACATATCTAAGAATTCCTGAATTGCTCTCTACGTTGTCACCGCCATAATTTGTATTTCCGTAATTAGTGGCATCTAATTGTTCGTGAAAAGCTGCAACAGAACCATTTCCAAATTTGTTGGTTGGTGCATCTCCCAATATCATAATCCCTCCCCAGTCTCCAGCACGCTTAACGCTTTTACCAGATGTAAATACGATAGGATCTGTCTCTAGACCATCTGCAATAATTTTAGCGCCTTTAGATATTGTTAATGACCCTTTTGTTTTAGAATCGCCTATTATTACAGTACCAGGTTCTATAGTTAGTGTAGCATTATTTACAACAAACACACTACCTAAAAGCAAATAAACATATCGTTTAGATAATCTTGTGTCCTTATTAATACTTCCTGTTAAAATTTGAGTAGGTTCTCCGTAGTATTCTTGATTGGGTCTAAATTGTGTCCAATTATTTAACCAGTTATCTATACCCACTATTCCCTTTTCTTGTTGTGCATAGGCATTACTATATATTCCTAATACTAAGAGAAATATTAGAAGCATTCTAGTAGATTTCTTCATGGCAAAAAATTTAAAAGTGATTAATTATTAATTTATGTCCAAACATAATAAAAAATATCCATGTAATGCAAATTTTTACGACAAAATGCATAATTTGGATATATTTTATGAATTTTCATCGATAAAATACACTTTTAATACGATAAAATAATATAGCCAAAATATTTCTAAATTTTTTGTTAAAATCTAAAAAATCGACTGTCTACGATTATTAATACAAAAAAAGCTAATGATTACACATTAGCTTACAATTTAAAATAAAATATAATTTAATGGAACTCAGCATATTCATGTAAAGACTTTAAAGTTTCTTCATAAAAAAGAATGGCTGAAACTAAATCGTCTGTATCTGAATAAGGCAAAATACGCTTTTGAAAATCTGCATTGTCTTCCAAAAAGCTGTCTGTAGCTTCAAATTGTTTATCTAAAATCTTGCTGTTATCCTTATCGTTTGGGATACCCAATGTAGACATAGTTACACCAGGTTTAGTAGCAAAAGCAATATAAGGTAATAACTTAACTAAGCTTTCTATACGCTCAACATAAAGACCTAACAAGGTACCTTTTGGCATACGCTCCAATTCTGGTTTATTATGATATTTTTTAATAGCTACACCTTCCTGAATAATACTCTTTTCTTCTTTATTCTTTTGAGCAAAACCAATACCGGTTACCATAAAAAAACATAACGTAAAAAAAATAATTCTTGTTTGCATATCGTAAATTTTAATAACACTTTAATACAAACATAATACATTTTGTCGAATATTTAAGTATTTAATCTATTTTTTTATATTTCAAGACAGAATTTTCTTTCTTTTTTCTGAAATGCAATAATCTAATTAATTACAAATTAAGAAGTTATATTAGAACACTAAAAAATTAGAATAAATATAAATTACAAATACTTAATTAATAAATGTGATTTACTAGTTTCTTTTATTAATAAAATAGCCAATTACTTTATTTGGCCATCACGTTCTCTTGTAATTACAAATAGTTCTGGTATTTCATCTATATCCATAGTAGGCTTTCTATTACCAATACCATAATTAAGTCCAATTATTTCTGATTCTCTTTCTGAAAGTGTAATTAAAACAACCTCTAAAACGTAATGAAGTGAATCAATAAACAGTACTGCATCTGGTTTTAGAGACATAAATGTTTTTATAATATTGTACAAACTTAGGTTCTAATCTTCAGATAATGGTGCATCCATAGAAGTACTGTACCCAGAACCCATTATACAAAGCTCTATCTCTTCTCTTGAAACATCTATGATCTCTGAAATTTCTTCAATTTTAATTTCTCTATAATGATTTTGCTCAAAAATACAGTTGCCTTTTTTATTTTTACCAATACTTCAATTTTATTAAGAGTCAATCGAATAGTTCTTGAATTTTGGGATAACAACTGAATAATACTCTGTCTTATCCACCAAACAGCACAGGAAATAAATTTAAATCCTCGTGTTTCGTCAAATTTCTTAGCTACTTTTAACAATACTAGATTGCCTTTAGTGATTAAATCGGAAAGAGGCAAACCACTATTTCGATATTGCTTTACAACTGAAACAACAAATCGTAAATTGGCAATAATTAGCTCGTTAAGTGCTTATTCATTTACATTTCTTATCTGTTTTGCTAATTCAACTTCCCTTTCTGCTGAAACCAAATTTATTTTACCAATATCACTTAAATACTTGTGCCTAGAGAAGAATTGTCCCTAATTGTAATTTCCTCAACCATTTAAAGAGGCCACATTAAAGATTAGATTGTTGAACTATTTTAACATAAATAAGCTTCTGTCTGTTATTAGGGTTTTTTCGTGGTTCTATTTCAAAATCACTTATAGATTTAATAAATGGCGTTAGTTTTTGGTAACCATAGTTTCTAGGATCGAAATTTGGTTGTTTTTTTTGAATTAAGGCTCCAACTTCTCCTAAGAAAGCCCAACCTTCGTCATCTTCAAGGTCAGAAATAGTAGATTTAATTAAATTAACGACTGCTGGAGTAATTTTATCAATCTTTGATTTAGGCGTTTTCACCTCCAAAGGGGTCAACTTATCTTGTTCGGTCTCTTTTTTTAATATTTCTAAATAAATAAATTTATCACAGGAAACTATAAAAGGGTTTGGCGTTTTCTTTTCGCCTATACCATAAACTATCATTCCAGCCTCCCTTAGCCTTATGGCTAGTTTTGTAAAATCGCTATCACTGGAAACCAAACAAAACCCCTTAACCTTTTCAGAATATAAAATATCCATTGCATCAATTATCATGGCCGAATCGGTAGCATTTTTGCCTACTGTATACCCATATTGCTGTATAGGTGTTATGGCATTTTCAAGTAATACTTTTTTCCATTTAGCTAAACCAGGCTTTGTCCAATCCCCATAAATCCGCTTTACTGTCGGGTTTCCATATTTGGCTATTTCCTCCAATAATTCCTTAACATATCCAGAAGGTACATTATCACCATCTATTAAAACCGCTAAATGCAAATCATTCATAACAATTATATCTCTTTAGACCGTTCATAGTCTTCTTTGTATTTTGCCTTTGCAACCTCCTCTCGTCTTCTAGTCGATTTTTTTATAAAATATTGATTGTCCTTTATTGTCCTTAGTTGTTTAGTCTTTCTTACTTTTTGCTTAAAACGCTTTAAAGTACGTTCAATATTTTCTCCTGTAATTACTTTTATAACAAGCATGTATATAGTTTAAAAAAATGGCCTCTAACAATTCTTAGAGGCCATTTTGAAGTTTATCTTATTACTTCAACATTAACTGCATTTAACCCTTTCTTTCCTCGTTCGACATCAAACTTTACTTTGTCTTTTTCGTTGATATCGTTAATCAACCCGCTTTGATGTACAAAAATATCTTCTTGTCCGTCAGATAATTCAATAAACCCGAATCCTTTAAGCTTATTATAAAACTTTACTGTTCCTTCTTTCATAATTATAGTATTTAAAATGTTTAAAATTGTTTAACTGAAATGCGAAAAAACAACAACAAGTTAAAAACTAGAGAAACAAGCAGTATCCTATTACATTAAAGTGATGTTAGCCAGAAAATATAGGAAGGAGTTAAACTGAAAGGAAAAATCTTTACTAAATAATAATATTGACCAACTATGCAAAGAAACGTCTTTTAATTTGATTTATATAATTATAAGTCGACTATTTTTAATTAACAAGACCCTAATAATTAACACATTTTAAACAAATACATGTGCTTAACAAGCATAATTTACTTCCCGATGCAAAAGTTAGCAAAAATATTTCCCAATAACTCATCGTTGGTCACCTGTCCAGTAATTTCACCAAAATGATATAAGGCCTGTCGTATGTCAATAGCCAATAAATCCCCTGAAAGGTCAGTCTCCAAGCCTTCCTTTACCTTATTGATTTCTTCAAAGGCTTTTAATAGGGCATCGTAATGACGGGAATTCGTTACAATGGTATCATTATTACGCAAAGCACCTGTATTTACAAAACTTAACAAGGTATTTTTGAGTTCTTCGACACCTATTCCATTTTTAGCCGACAAAAATTGGCTGTGTGACCCTTTGACTGTGCTCAGGGTAAACTCTAAATCTTCTTTTTGAGCTTTTGCAAGTTTATCAATTTTGTTTGCTAAAACAATTACAGGTTTTTGAGGATATTTGTTTTTGATCTTTTGGATCTCAAGTTTTAGGTTTTGAAATTTCTCACTATCGTTCGAAATGACATCAGCTTCAAAAAGGTAGATCACCACTTGCGCCTGTTCTATTTTCTCAAAGGTCTTTTTTATACCCAAACCTTCAACCACATCTTGAGTATCACGAATCCCCGCAGTATCAATAAATCTAAAACCAATACCCCCTATAGTAAGCTCATCCTCAATGGTATCGCGAGTGGTTCCTGCGATATCCGAAACAATAGCCCGTTCTTCATTCAACAGGGCATTCAACAAGGTTGATTTTCCTACATTGGGTTCCCCTACTATGGTCACTGGAATGCCTTGCTTAATAACATTTCCCACAGCAAACGAATCAATGAGTCGCTTTAATACAAAAGTTATTCGATTGATTAAATCTTTGAATTGGGTACGATCTACAAATTCCACATCCTCTTCGGCAAAATCAAGCTCCAACTCTATTAGCGACGCAAAGTTTAATAGTTCTACACGCAGTTTAGCAATTTCAGAAGAAAACCCACCTCGCATTTGCTGCATGGCTAATTGATGAGCGGCTTCATTATCGCTTGAAATTAAGTCGGCCACAGCTTCAGCCTGACTTAAATCCATTTTTCCATTTAAAAAGGCACGTAATGTAAACTCACCAGCGGTGGCCATGCGACATCCCTTCCTAAGAAATAGCTGAATAATTTCCTGCTGAATATAATTTGAGCCATGGCATGAGATTTCCACGACATCTTCACCAGTATAGGAATTTGGGTTTTTAAATACAGATACCAAAACTTCATCTATCGTTTTTTCACCATCTACAATATGTCCCAAATGAATGGTATGTGTTGCCTGTTTACCCAACTGTTTTCTTGAAACAGATTTAAAATTAACCTCCACTAAACGAATAGCATCCTTTCCAGACAAACGAATTACTGCTATAGCCCCCATACCAGAAGGTGTTGCCAGTGCCACAATGGTATCTTGATGTATCATAGCACAAAAATAATTATATTTGAGCGAATTACAGCAAGCAATTAAACATCTTAAAACACAATGAATAGACTTAGTCCCCTACTACTTCTTTTATTAATCTATTCTTGCCAAAACCAAAAACCTGTTAAAGACAGCTATACCATTGAGGTCCATGCTCCTGGTGTTTATAATGGCATACGTGCCTATTTAAAGATTCAGGATGAACGCGGACGTTTAATTAATAAAGATACTGCCATAGTTATAGATGAAAAGTTCTCGTTTCAGGGTAAAAGAGATGAACCTAGCTTGGAACTACTAACAATTAATGGATATAAAGGTTTTTTGCCTGTTATTGTTGAAAATGGAGAGATTTATATATACATTGAAAAAGATAGCCTGTTGACCTCAAAAATAAGTGGTACGGCGAATAATGAAGCCTATCAACGTTATTTTAAGAATGAAAATAGTCTAAAAGATAAGCTAAAGACACTTACTTCCAATTACCAAAAGGCCACAGCTTCAAACAGTGGTGACCAAAAAGCCATTCTAAAAGAAATCACCCAAACTAGAGAAACACTAAACGAACTACCAATAACTTATATAAACCAAAATAAAGATGCTTTTCTAACTGTGTTGATACTTAATCAAGCCATAAAAAACAGACAGCTCAAGTTTGAGCAAATTGAAAGCATTTACAATAGTTTATCCCAAGAATTAAAGATTTCTAGCTATGGCAATAAGACCGGGGCGTATATTACAACCCAAAAACAAATTATGAAAGCCGAAAAGACTACTCAAATAGGTAATGTTGCTCCAAATTTTAGTGCCCCCAATCCTGAAGGTAAAACACTTGCTTTAAATAATATAAAAGGAGAAATAACAATCATTGACTTTTGGGCGTCCTGGTGTGGTCCATGTAGACGGGAAAACCCCAAAGTGGTTAAGCTTTATGAAGCCTATCATAAAAAAGGCCTTGAAATTATTGGTGTTTCACTAGATCGGGAAGGGCAAAAAGACAGGTGGCTTAAAGCCATAGAGGATGACCAACTGACTTGGCATCACGTATCTAACCTAAAATTTTGGCAAGACCCCATAGCAAAGCTTTATAATGTACGTTCCATACCAGCGACATTTATTTTAGATGCTGAGGGCAAAATTATTGCCAAAAATTTGAGAGGTCAAGCATTGGAGAAAAAAATAGCTGAATTACTCAACTAAATAAATACCATCTGATTTAATCTCAATTAGACGTTTTTTGTATAATGTGCCAACTGCTTTTTTAAAGTTCTTTTTACTCATTTGGAGCAGGTCTTTAATGGCTTCTGGATTAGATTTATCGTTAAGATCGATATAGCCATTATTATCTCTTAGTTCTTGCAAAATACGTTCTGCGTTTGGCTCAATACTTCTATACCCAACTTTATCTAAAACAATATCTAGTTTATTCCCAGACCTAATTTTTTTTACAAAGCCATTAAGCTTATCTCCAATGCTTAAATCCCTAAAAATATCATCATTATAAATCAGGCCAAGATGTCTTTTATTAACTATAACATTCATCCCTATATCAGATGGATGCGATACAATCAAATCAACTTCATCAAATTGACTTACAGTAAGCACTTTATTATCTAAAAATCTATTGGTTTTACTAGACGCCACTAACCTGTTGGTTTTCTCATCCATGTAGCAATAAACCAAATACCAACCACCAACTTTCATTTTAAAGACCTGCTCCTTAAACGGACAAAACAATTCCTTTACCAAACCCCAATCTAAAAAAGCACCAAATGAAGTAACTTCATTGCATCGAAGCAAAGCAAAATCGTTTCTCGTTACAAAAGGTTTGTCGGTAGTAGCAACTGGACGTTCCTCATTATCTAAATATACAAAAACATCAATCTTGTCCCAAATTTTAAAAGAATGCGGGACATACCTATTGGGCAGCAAAACCTCATTACCTTCTTCATCAGCAAGGTAAACACCTTGCTCTGCTTCCCTAAATATTTCTAATGTATTGTAATAGCCTAGTTTTATCATGTCGTAAAGGTAATGTATTTCACTTGAGATAAAATTAAAAAAATGTTGTATATAATGACCCGTAGATATTCTGGTAAAAGATAAATTACATTAAAGTTTTGACTATTCAGTATTATTTATGCCTATTAGATATTGCTCTAAACTAGTCTCAGAGTCATTTGGTACATTTATTTCTAGCGCATTGAGGTGCAAAACCTTTATGAATGAATTTTAAATATAAGTTTACACTAATAAGCAGCCTCTTTACCAAAGTGTTTGGTCAATAAGTAGTAAACCACTACTCTATACTTATTACGGTTAGACTGACCATACCGTTCCATAACCGATGTGATACCTTCATCTAATGCCGAGCTATCAATCAATCCTAACTTCTTGATTAAGAAGTTGTTTTTAACACGGTCTAATTCTGAAACATCAGAGCTAGAAACTGTCGAAGAATCTGGATTATAAATTGAAGGACCTAAACCAATGGTTATTTTGGTTAATAAATCCATATCGGCATCAATATTAAATTTTTCTTTTAAATCGGTAGCATATTTTGCAATAAGCTCTTCTCTTTGATTCATTATAGATAGGTTTTAATAAGTTAAATGAATTGTTATTTGCAACCAATATATCACTTAATATTATTTTATAAAATCGAAATACTCAAGTAAAACTTTATCGTTAATTAACCTTGGCGTAAAAACCTCCAATAATTTAGGCTTCTTACTTTTTGAATAAAAACCTGTAAGCGACTGTTTTAAATCCTCTTCATTAGATACACTATTATAGTCCAAACCATGCATCTCACACAAGTGCCTAGCATTTAAACTGTGGGTAGTCTCAAAGTAATCATCAAAATTTTCGGTATATTTATTACCGGGTAATATTCTAAAAATACCTCCACCTTGGTTATTGATAATTATTATTCTAAAGCTTTTAGGAATATAGTTATTCCATAGCGCGTTACTATCATAAAAAAAGCTTAAATCTCCCGTGACAAATACGGTTTGTTTAGCGCTTACTGCAGCACAACCAATAGCCGTAGATGTGCTACCATCAATACCACTAGTACCTCTATTACAGTATACCTCAATACTTTTATTTAAATTGAACAATTGTAAATATCGAATGGTAGAACTATTACCCGATTGTAAAATAATATTTCTTGGTAATGATTTAACCAAAATATCAAATACCATAAAATCACTAAATGGAATTTGCTTTAAATATTCTTTATGTTTTTTTAAGCGTCTTTGCCTTAAACCTATCCAATTGTTTCGATAGTTGCTTTTTACATAATGTGTTATTTTAGGTAAAAAGTTTTCAAAAAACTGATTAGGTGTGGCAACGATATGATTATTCAAACAAAAAAAGGTGTCGTTAGCCTGTTCTATATCAATATGCCAATGTTGTTTGGGTTGGTATTTTCGCAACAAAGCTTTTATCTTCTTGGAAACAATTAATCCACCAAAAGTCAATAAAATATCTGGACATAACTGCTGTTTTTCCTTATCATCCAAAGGTGCGATAATTTGGTCAATACTAGGAAAAAAACTAGAGCCATGTACATTGGAAGTAGTCTCGGTCATCACCACAACACTTTCATCTTCACTTAACTCATCCAACCAATTTTGATTAATGGAATCTGGTGAAATACTCCCCACCAAAATAAGTTTTCGTTTAGCATTATTCCAGTCTTCCAAACATTGTCTAATTATATAATCTTCAATGGGTTTTCGCTTATTCGATAATTCGATAAGCTCAGGAGTGACCGAAAGTTTATCAACTGTTTCATACAGAGGCTCATCAAAAGGCACATTGATGTGAATAGGCCCCTGTTTTTGAACTGCAGCGTTAATAGCAGTATTTATAGCTTCCTCATTAAAAGTCTGGATATCTTTTTGTAGCCCCAACAAACGTTCAAATTTATCTTCTAAATTTTTTATAATTGGCAACTCTTCGTTTGTAGGGATGTTAAATTCATCCTTTAAGTCGAGTTTCAAATTTGCTGAAAAGAGGATATGGTTTTCAAATATGTTCTTCTGATTTATAGTTTGTCCATCACCAATACCAATTAAATGTTTGGGCCTATCGGCCGAAATAACCACCAAAGGAATATTACTGTAATACGCTTCAGCTACAGCCGGATAATAATTTAACAACGCACTACCAGAGGTACAAACTACCGCAGTAGGCTTTTGCAACTGCTGTGCTATACCCAATGCAAAAAAAGCGGCACAACGTTCATCGACAATACTATAGCATTTAAAAAAAGAATCGTTTGTAAAACCTATGGTTAACGGGGCATTTCTACTTCCTGGTGATATTACAATATGTTTAACGCCTTTGTCTTTGCAAAGTTGAACCACTGTTTGGGCCAGCGGAATTTTAGGATATATCATTTATTTTTTAATCTAAGCTCAAAAATAAGAAATAGACATAAATTACATGGCTACAACACGGTTTTAATTATCATGGATTTTGATACGGTTTCCTCCCATTCACTTTCAGCGTTGGACAATTTTGTAATGCCACCACCTACATAAATTATAGCATTACCACCCTTAAGTTGCATGCATCGTAGATTAACATAAAGTTGGGTGGTATATTTTTGAACTGAACAGGTTCTAGGTTCGATATTCCGTTTTCCAGATCTGGGTTGTCTGTACATTTCAAAATTTAATTCCCCTAAAAATCCAGTATAAAACTCTCGGTTATAATTTTCATTCTTCAAGATAAATACTTTGGCATCAGGCTTAGGCACTCCACAAACAGCAGGTGTAGGGTGTAATTTCTCTAAAAACTGTTTAAGATTTATGTCTTTTAGGTTTAAGGTTCCAGTAATAGTCGATTTTAAGTGTAATAAATTACCTGACTTCACTGTTTCTGAATTGGATACCGAAATATTAATAACAGATGTTTTTATGTTTTCTGTAATAAAATCGGTTACATATTGTTGCTCTTCAATTTCCTTATTTTGCCAAACAACATTCTCCTCTCCTTTATATTGCTGTGTTCCTGCCAAAGCCATTACAGAAAATTTCTGATTTTCTATTTTTATAAGAGTTTCTGGTGTGGCACCCAGCCATAATCCTACTTTAGGGTGATACCAACAATATACAAATCCTTTGACATAAGTGCTCAATAGTTTTTTAAAAATGGTAAAAGGATTTGGATTGATTAACTCATGGACCTCCTTTCGGGACAAAACGACTTTCCTTAGAATCCCCTTTTTAATTTCTTTAACACCCTTTTTTACAATTGTAATGTGATGTTGCTGTTCTTTTTCTTCGATATCTTTTAGCAACGATATACCTCCGCTTTCCTCATTGGTAAAGTGAAAATTATCAAGTGATATAATATCACAAGCCTCGAGCGGCATCAAAATAGTTTTGTCAATATCGTCGAAAGGAGAAAAAACAAAGCCTTTTTCAGTAAAATCATTGGCATAAAACAACTCATCAGAATTCTGTAAGATGGAATAAATCGTATTTTCATTAGGTTTTCTATAAACCACAAAAGGAAGCTTGCGTTCGAAGTGTGCTTGTAAACGTTCAAAAAAAAGAGCTGTTGTCATTACTTAGTTCTGGGGAGAGAAATAGTGGTTAATTTACATAAAGAAATAAGATTATCGTTATCGTCTGTTACACGAATATCCAATAATTGTGTGGTTTTACCTTTATGAACAAATGTCGCCCTTGCATAGACAAAACCTTCCTTAATACTCTTTAAATGATTAGCTGTTATTTCAATGCCTCGAACAAAATACTTTTCAATATCTATAAATATATGTGTTGCAAAACTACCAACACTTTCAGCTAAAGCCACTGTAGCTCCACCATGCAAGATACCGTCTGGTTGATATACTCTTGAGGTAACCGGCATACGTGCCACCAAAAAATCTTCACCAAAATCTATAACCTCAATGTTTAAGGTTTCCATTAATGTATTTTTACAAGCGGCATTGGCTTGTTGTAAAACCATTTCTTTTGTTAGTTGCATTTAAACCGTTTTTGTGATTGGTAAAAATACAAAATACACCCTGACTAGTTAATAAATAAGTATAACTATTTATATTTGTGCTACGCTGTAAATAAGATACCATGCTAGCTCCTACTTTAGAAAACAATCATGCAAGACTTTCACCCTTGGGATTGAACAATTACAAGCATTTATTACATATTGCACAAGAGAAGAATTTAATCCAATTTTCACCTAGTAAAATTAATACTCCAGAAGCTCTTAAAGATTACGTGCAAGTAGCTGTTGATGGTCTTTACCATAAAACAACCATTCCATTTATAATTTATGACAAACAAAAAAAAGCCTATTCAGGAAGCACTCGATTTGGCCATATAAACTGGACAAATAAGGTGTTACACATAGGATGGACTTGGCTTGGACGTGAATTTCAAGGAACTGGACTCAATAAGCAGGTAAAATTTTTAATGCTACAATTTGCTTTTGATAAGTTAAATTTTGACAAAGTAGAATTTCGTGTAGATGATCGTAATTTACAATCCCGAAAAGCTATCGAAAAATTGGGAGCCACCCTAGAAGGCATTTTGCGAAGAGACACCATAATGATTGACGGTTATAAACGCAATACATGTTGCTATGGTATTCTAAAAGAAGAATGGGGCGCGATTAAAAACACCATATTTGAGGGTTTTTAGATCCAATAAGGTTTTAAGGATTTAAAAAATCACCCGAAACTATTCGCTTTAAACCTTGGGTGGATTGATTATACATATATACCCAACAATTACATTCTGTTCCATTATATAAATATGCATTGGTCAAAAGCCTTAGATACAGTCCTTCTTCAACGCCTTCATAAGCATCTAAAGTCTCAAAAAGAGGAGATTCCTTTAAAATTCTATAGACGTGCCCAAAAACCTTTTCGTCTTTTTTTTCACTCAATATAGCACCTGGATACCAATCTACTCGATATAATCTCCCATAAAAAAAGCCTTTACCAACAAACTTGGCGTATTGTAGTAAAAACCGAGACATGTCATTATTGGCATTACTTAATAATGTGCCATAAACAAACAAATAGTTATACTTCATAACCTTATAAATTAAAGAAAATTTTTCAAATCAGTCTCCAGAATTCGCCCATGTGATGCATGAACAGTAACACTTTCATCTTTAATTACCAAAAGCTGTGGTGATTCTTGAATAAATTGAAATTTAATTGCTACTTCATTAGACACATCCCTATGATCTAAAACATCTAAATAGTATAGATCCACTGTATCATCATCTATAGTATAGGTCTCTTTAAATTGATTCAATACCATTCTGCTCAACCCACAACGGGTTGAATGCTTATAAATCAACTGTGGTTTTGTTTTGGATTTGGATACTATATCCTGTAATTGTTCATTTTCATTTAACGGTATAAAAGGCAATTCTTTTTCATTAGTTGTTGAAGGTTTTCCCGATCCAAAAAGTGTGTTTAAAAATCCCATATTCAATTTATGTAGGTTAAAATTTTATTCATTCCCCAAGTTTAAGTCATATAAATGTTCAAAGCTTACAAACTGACTAAAAGTCAGCAATAACCATTAATTGAAAGACATTTTGTCTGCACTAACGCAGTGGTAAGGTTATTGAAATATAAGTCATAAAGAACCTAAAAATAATATTATGAACTTAAATAATTTCACAATAAAATCGCAAGAAGCCATACAGCAAGCGCAGCAAATTGCCCAGAGCTTTGGGCACCAACAAGTTGAAAATGAGCATCTGTTTAAAGGTATTTTTGAAGTGGACGAAAATGTATTACCTTTTCTTTTAAAAAAGTTAGATGTAAATATAGCCATTCTTCAACAGGTATTGGATAAACAATTACAAAGTTTTTCTAAAGTGTCTGGTAGTGAACTTATGTTGTCCCGGGAAACGGGAAAAACATTAAATGAAGCCTCTATAATTGCTAAAAAAATGAAAGATGATTATGTATCTATCGAACATTTAATTTTAGCAGTATTTAAATCTAATAGTAAGATATCCCAAATATTAAAAAACCAAGGTGTTACAGAAAAAGCCTTAAATGCAAGTATCAATGAACTTAGACAGGGTGATCGCGTTACATCACAAAGTCAAGAAGACACTTATAATTCTCTTAAAAAATATGCTAAAAATTTAAATCAATTAGCTAAGGATGGAAAATTAGATCCTGTAATTGGTCGCGATGAAGAAATAAGAAGGATCCTTCAGATCTTATCGCGTCGCACCAAAAATAACCCCATTTTGGTGGGTGAACCTGGTACAGGCAAAACAGCCATTGCAGAAGGGTTGGCTCATAGGATTGTAGATGGCGACGTTCCTGAAAACTTAAAGGAAAAACAAATATTCGCTTTAGATATGGGTGCTCTAATTGCTGGTGCCAAATATAAAGGAGAATTTGAGGAACGCTTAAAAGCAGTAATAAAGGAAGTAACCACCAGCGAAGGTGATATAGTACTCTTTATTGATGAAATACATACTTTGGTAGGTGCAGGTGGTGGACAAGGCGCTATGGATGCCGCAAATATTCTAAAACCTGCCTTGGCACGGGGAGAACTTAGAGCCATTGGCGCTACCACATTGGATGAATACCAAAAGTATTTTGAAAAAGATAAAGCACTAGAGCGTCGCTTTCAAAAAGTAATGGTTGATGAACCCGATTCCGAAAGTTCCATCTCCATTTTACGTGGCATAAAAGAAAAATACGAAACACACCATAAAGTACGTATTAAGGATGAGGCCATTATTGGGGCTGTAGAACTATCGCAACGCTACATCACCAATCGCTTTTTGCCCGATAAGGCCATCGATTTAATGGATGAAGCCGCTTCCAAACTGCGTATGGAAATTAACTCCAAACCAGAAGAACTGGATGTTTTGGATCGGAAGATCATGCAGTTGGAAATTGAGATTGAGGCCATAAAACGGGAGAAAGATGAAGCCAAATTAAAAATATTACGTTCCGATTTAGCGAATTTCAAAGAACAACGCAACGAGATAAATGCCAAGTGGAAAAGTGAAAAGAAAGTTGTAGATAACATTCAGAATACAAAACAAGATATTGAGAACTATAAATTAGAAGCCGAAAAAGCAGAACGTGAAGGCGATTATGGCAAAGTGGCTGAATTGCGTTATGGCAAAATCAAGGAAGCCCAAGAACAACTAGAAACTCTTCAAAACCAACTTCAGGAGCAATCTGAAAGTGCTTTGATTAAAGAAGAAGTCACTTATGATGATATTGCCGAAGTCGTAGCCAAATGGACAGGCGTTCCTGTTACCAAAATGTTACAGAGCGAACGTGACAAATTATTAAAACTGGAAGATGAATTGCACAAACGTGTAGTGGGACAAGAGGAAGCTATTGAAGCCGTTAGTGATGCTGTGAGAAGAAGTCGTGCGGGCTTACAAAACCCAAAAAAACCAATAGGAACATTCTTGTTTTTAGGAACAACTGGGGTAGGAAAGACTGAATTGGCTAAAGCTTTGGCCGAATACTTATTTGATGACGAAAATGCCATGACCCGAATTGACATGAGTGAATATCAAGAACGTCATGCCGTAAGCAGATTGGTAGGCGCTCCTCCAGGATATATAGGTTACGATGAAGGCGGTCAACTTACTGAGGCCGTTAGGCGCAAACCTTATTCGGTAGTGTTATTGGATGAAATAGAAAAGGCTCATCCCGATACCTTCAATATTTTATTGCAAGTTTTGGATGAAGGCCATTTAACCGATAATAAAGGTCGGGTTGCTGATTTCAAAAACACAATAATTATAATGACTTCAAATATTGGAAGCCACTTAATACAAGAGCGTTTTGAAGCCACAAAAGATATCGATTCAGCCATAGAATCTGCTAAAGTTGATGTTTTAGGATTATTAAAGCAAAGCGTAAGACCAGAGTTTTTAAACCGTATAGACGATATTATTATGTTTACACCGCTTACCAAAGTAAATATTATAGATATTGTGGGCTTACAGCTTAAACAAATAACTAAAATAATAAGCCAACAAGGCATTACCTTTGATGCAACACAAGAGGCTGTTACTTACTTAGCCAATAAAGGTTATAACCCAGAATATGGTGCGCGTCCTGTAAAGCGTGTTTTACAAAAGGAAGTGCTAAACGCATTGAGTAAAGAGATATTATCCGGAAAAGTAACAACGGATAGCATTATTTTATTGGATGCTTTTGATGATCAATTGGTGTTTAGAAACCAAAGTGATTTGGTCACCGAAGTATAATAGTTTTTTTAGTTTGTAACAAAAAAATCAAAGTATAGTCTATTATTTGATTGGTTAGTTTGAAAAGCAGTGTAAGTTTTTAATAAAACAAACGCTGCTTTTCTTTTTTATCGATAAACAAATTAATATTTTCGATGAAACGCACATAACATTGGTCAACTGCAATATTTTGAAAACAAACAAGTTAAAAGGTAGTCATAAAAATAATCGATAAACAGCACACCTTCTGTACTTGCAACAGTAATTTGTTTTATTAACTTAGCTCTAACGTAAAGCTCAAAGCTCTACATCTCCCTCCAAATTGTTAAACCGTTTATACATCATTCTATACATGATATAAACAAAAAACCTACTTAATAGCAATGAATATATTTAAGCACATTGATTATTCTCTTTTGAAATCTACAACTACAGAACGGGAAATTATTGATTTTTGCCACGATGCCAAGGACAACCAATTAAACAGCGTATGCGTAAACAGTTCATATGTCGCCTTGGCAAAACAACTACTCAACAACACAAGTGTAAAAATATGCACTGTTGTTGGTTTTCCACTAGGTGCCATGTCAACCGAAGCCAAAGTCTATGAGGCCCAAAAAGCTATAAAAGACGGTGCTGATGAAATTGATATGGTCATGAATTTAGGCTATTTAAAAAGCAAGAATTATGTTTCGGTTTTAAAAGACATCACAGATGTTAAGCTTGCCATTGGAACAGTACCATTAAAAGTAGTTTTGGAAATTTCAGAGCTCAATAAAAATGAAATCATAAAAGCTTGTGAAATTTGCTTGGATACCAATGTAGATTATATTAAAACTTCAAGCGGTTTTACCAAAAGTGGTGCGACATTAACCTGCATTAAAATGATAAAAAAAACCGTTAAAAACAGAATAAAAATTATCGCTTCAGGTGGAATAAACAGCTTGGAAACGGCTAAGAAATACCTAGAAACTGGTGCACATCGTGTTGATACTTCAAATCTGTTAAAAGTTGAAATTGACAATCTTTCTCATTCATACTCGTAGATCTAGTCATCACCCAAAGATAAGTACAAATGCCAATTCTATTAAAAGCTAATTGAATTGGCATTTATTTTTTACATTATACTACATTGTTAATAATTGTTAATACCTTTGGGTAATTACACCAATGCAAGTAGCTTTCCGTTACTTTGTGTTTTTAATTCTAATTTGCTTGAAACAACTCAATAATTATATAGACCATACGCTTTTAAAAGCCACTGCGACTAAAGAAGATATTATAGAGCTTTGTGACGAAGCCAAGCGTTTTAAGTTTTATTCGGTATGCGTTAACAGTAGTTATGTTAGCATGGCTAAGGAACAGCTTAAAAATTCAGATGTAAAAGTTTGCAGTGTTATAGGTTTCCCTTTAGGAGCCATGGCAACCAAAGCCAAAGTTTACGAAGCCCAAAACGCCTTAAAAAATGGCGCCGATGAGATTGATATGGTTATGAATATCGGTTTTTTAAAAAGCAAAGATTTTGATGGTGTAAGAAATGATATTGAAGGAGTAAAACAAAAGATGCCCAATAAAATTTTGAAAGTCATTCTAGAAACCTGTTATCTCGATGAATCAGAAATAATTAAAGCTAGTGAGTTAGCCATTCAAAGTGGTGCCGACTTCATAAAGACTTCAACAGGCTTTGGACCTGGAGGTGCTAGAATTAAAGATGTAAAATTAATGTTGGAATTGGCAGAATCTAGTAGTGTTAAAGTCAAGGCCTCTGGGGGAATTAAAGATACCAATACAGCTTTGGAATACATAAACTTAGGGGTTAGCAGAATTGGCACCTCATCTGGTATTGCTATTATTTCCGGAACACCCCCAACCTCACATTATTAATATTACTTGAAACGTTATACCTGAAATCAAAAACCAACTATGAGTGTACATATTGAAGCAAAAAAAGGTGATATTGCTGAGACTATTCTATTACCCGGAGACCCATTACGAGCCAAATGGATTGCTGAAACCTTTTTTGAAAATGCCGTTTGCTTTAACACAATTAGGGGCATGCTTGGTTATACCGGAACATATAATGGCAAAACAGTTTCTGTAATGGGTACTGGTATGGGTGTTCCTTCCATTTCAATTTATGCCCATGAACTCATTACTGAATATGATGTTAAAAATTTAATACGTGTTGGTAGTGCTGGTTCATATCAAAAACAAATAAAAATCAGGGATATTGTATTGGCTATGGCCGCTTCATCAAATTCTGGCGTTAACGAATTACGCTTTGGAGGTGCCGATTACGCACCTACAGCAAACTTTGAACTCTTTCAAAAAGCGGTTGAGGCAGCAAAGCTAAAACAAATTGATATTAAAGCCGGTAATGTATTTACTTCTGATGAGTTTTATGCCGATGATTTCGAATCCTATAAAAAATGGTCAAAATTTGGGGTGCTATGTGTAGAAATGGAAACTGCGGGATTATATACAGTTGCAGCAAAGCATAATGTAAATGCCCTTTCTGTTTTAACGATTTCAGATTCATTGGTTACAGGTGAACGATGTACAAGCAAAGAACGTGAAACCACCTTTAAGGAAATGATCGAAATTGCACTAGAACTAGCATAATTTTCAATGGTCTGAATTTATAGTAACATTCTATTAAAACACATAATATACAAAGGCATTGCTTGGTATTTAGCTTACACATGAGATCCTTTAATCAATTCACTAAAATATTCTTTAACTCTATTTTTGAAAGCAGTTCCAATTGACCTTGCTGAAACAAACGGTCCATTATTTCAACTCCATCAACTTTTGTTCTAGGCTTATAGTTATTATAATCTACAAACCGAATACCACCTATAAAACGCTCGTTATAAGCTTCTCGAAAACGATACCCTATTTCATCAGTCTCGGCATAAGAATACGCTATATAATCTGCTTTATAAGTATTTATATTTATCCAATAAACAAAAACATCATCAAAATCCTCACCACCACCCTCTTTATCAAAAGTAACCCTTATCTTGTGGTATTCAGAATCATTAACTGTTGTTTTTCCTAAATACATTTTATTTACTGCAGCATCATTCAACCTATACGGTAATACAGAAAAATAATGAACTGCATTTACAGAAGATTTGTATTTTAATGCCATTGTATCGTGCAAGACAACCCTTTTTCCATTAATAAATCTCGTTAAATCACCTTGGCTATCCAAAGCATCCACAATGGTGTCTGATTCATTTATGGTAGTGCGCGTTAATAAAAAATAATCATTGTCCCTAATAGCCTCATAATGTCTATCTCTAAAATCGAAAGCTATGTTAGAATGCTGGAAACGTTCTCCTCCAGAGACTTCAATCGATTTATTTACAATCACATTGGCATCAGGTAATTTATCCTCTTTGCAAGCTATAAATGAAAACACTAAAACTAAAAAACCAACTATTTTATTCATATCAAACGTATTGGGTACTTAAAAATGCTTCTTGAAAAACAATGAAAAGCTTACATTTTTATTAATTTAAAGACAACAGGTTCCCCTGTCAACTTTTGGCTTAATATTTCTATAGCCGATGCTTTCAACTGCAAAACCCTTGGATATCCACCCGTGGTTTGACCATCCCGCATTAAAACTATTAATTGCCCGGAAGGGGTTAACTGTACGGTTCCTGGAAGCACTAGTGATGTTGTAATGGGCTCTAACATATTCTCAAGCAGTTCCTCTAACTGATAGGCCATTCTATTATTGTTTTTTGAAACAGTAAAAGTCTTAGTCAACAATACCTTTTGTTGACTTTCAGTAAGTTTATCAAATTCTGGACCTATAAAAACAGGAAGATTTTTTTCTGTTAAATAGCTAGTGTTAACCCGCAACACCGCATGACGCTTTTTTGATGAAAACGCCAATGCTTCTATTTTCAGTTCGTCACCTTTAAGAATTGAAGGTTTTGAAGTAACTCCATCATACATACTATAACTACCCATAACACTCTCAGTATGAAAACCTCCAAAAACAGCTAAATAAGTACGATAGCCTCTGGTAAGCCTTCCAAAACTTAAAACATCCCCTGCTTTAACCTCTATAGCCTTATTATTTTTAATTAAAATCCCATTTAATGTCGGATTCATATCCGCCCCAGAGACACAAACTTTTGTTGAAACATAAAACTCTAAGGTTGGTCCCGTCATGGTTATTTCCATTACTGAAGCATCTTTAGGGTTTCCAAGTAATGTGTTAGCCATAATACAAGCATAACGATCCATAACGCCTGAATATGGCACTCCATAATCTTGATAACCATATCGACCAAAATCCTGAATGGTAGAATAAAAACCAGATTGCAACACCTTAATCATATAGCACCTCACTTTCTAAAAAATAGACCCCTTCATCTACAAGAATTTTAATATCACTATATTCCTTGAGGCTAACTGAAACAAACTGTACTTTGTCTCCCGCTTTAACAAAACAGGGTTTTGGTTTCGAGGCGTCAAAAAAACTAATAGGTGTATTACCTACAATATGCCAACCACCAGGACTTTCAGAGGGGTAAACACCAGTTTGCTTGCCCCCTATGGCAACGGCACCTTTTTCAACACATAATCGTGGTGTAGACCTTCTTGGTACATATAGCCTTTCATCTAAACCTCCCAAATACAGGAAACCAGGTAAAAAACCAATAAAGTAGACCGTGTAGATTGCTTTGGTGTGACATTCAATAATCTCCTTTACAGGTATTTTTTTTTCTGAAGAAAGAGCTTCCAAATCAATGCCAAAAGGAGTGTCGTAGCAAACGGGTACCTTCCATATTTTAGAACTAGAATCGGTTTCAATTAAATTGGATTCATAAATTTTTTTGAGTGCAACAAGTTCATTGTCAAATTCAAAATCAATAGATTCATAATTAATTAATAATGAATTATATGCGTGGTTTATGTAAACTGATAAATTAACATAGTGTTCAATAATTTTCTGTTTAAACCTTAAAAGATCATTTAAAATTTTTTCATTAATAATCGGTGGCCATTCAATAAGAATAGCCTGTTCACCAAAACGCTTGTATGACAACGGATACGGCATTACAAAATTTGAATCTTTTCGTCCTCCAATCGCAGCCTTAAACTCTTTAACAACTTAACGGCTTCCGGGTTATCACCATGAACACAAAAGGTATGGGCCTGAATAGGTATTTGTTTACCCGAAATAGTTTTTACCCTTTTATGCTTTACCATCCCAAAAACATGATTAAACAAATCTTCACTGTCATGAATCAATGCATTCGATTCATTTCTGGACACTAAGCTTAGGTCATCATTGTAATTTCTATCTGCAAAAGCTTCATAGATAATAGGTATATTGTTTTTAATAGCCAATTCTGCAATTACCGATTTATAAGGCACATAAAGATATACCGGAAAAGCAAAACTCTTTATAAGTTCAATAATAACTCCGGCTATATTTCTATCCTTAGCCGCTAAGTTATAAAGTGCACCGTGAGGTTTTATATGGTGCAAGCTTACAAGCGCATTATCTAAATGACTAATTAATTGACAAACTTGCTCTTCGATTGATTTAAACAAAGCTGTATAAGGTATACCCATTACTGCCCTTCCAAAGTTTTCCTTATCGGGAAACGACGGATGAGCTCCTATTTTAACACCGTGATCTTTAGCTAATTCAATAACTTGTATCATCGTATCATCATCTCCTGCATGTCCTCCGCAGGCAATATTACAGGACGATATAAGCGGCATTAATTGGGCTTCATTGCCAATACCCTCCCCTACATCGGCATTAATATCTACAATAAGCGTATTCAAAAAATTGTAATGTTGGTTATTCACCACTAAGTTAAAAAGTTCTAGGATATTGCCACGTGTATGGATGAAAAGATTGATGGATTAGTTAACAGTCACAGTATACAGTTGGCAGTGATGGGATTGAAAAGAGATTGAATTAGATTGATTGAGGTTGACGAAATCTTGAACTTTAAGTTGTAGTAGCAGTAAAAGCTTAACAAAGCTAATTACTTAATAACTCAATACCCCAACAACTTATCGCATATGCTTCAAATTAGTCCCAAGTGAAATACTTTGTTGAATACCACTAAAGATAACAACATACTTAAAACAAGTATCACAAAACCTAAAACATTTTGCCTAATATTATTTTTATGAGCGCCCAAAATATGGGCTTTATTCATCATCCAAAGTAATACTGCTACAATAATGGGCAACAGCATCCCATTAGCAATTTGTGCAAATTTAATGATGGTAATGGCCTTTATATTTAGCGAAGAAAAACAAACGCCCAAAACAAGAACAAGCATCCATACAAATCTAAATTTTTTTGAACGCATATTGGCATCCCATCCCAGACAACCAGTAGCGACATAAGCTGCCGCCAAAGGTGCTGTGATGGCACTGGTAATTCCAGCTGCAAATAGACCAATAGCCAAAACATATTTTGAAAAGCTGCCAAATAAAGGTTCCAAACCCAATGCTAAATCTGAAACTGAACTTATTTCAGTAGATGGCATGGAAGCCGCAGCCACAATAACAGACATCGATACTAGACCTCCTAAAACCACAGCAATAACAGTGTCTTTTCTAGCATATTTTAAATCGTCAACCCTATGCCACTTTTCCTTAACCAATGAAGCATGTAGAAATAGATTATAGGGCACTACTGTTGTTCCTATTAATCCAATTACGGTTAACAAACCACCCTTTGGGAAATTGGGAATAAATGCACCCTGTAATACCTTAATCACATTTGGTTTGGTTAAAACCGCTGAACACAAAAAAGCCAAACTCATTAAAATAACCAGAAAAATGAGTGAGCGTTCCAATATTTTATAATTGCCTATATACAATAATGCAAAAGCAATTACACCCACTAACAAACTTAGGACATTAAATGAGAAGACATTAATATCAACCCTTTGAATTCCAAAAATGGTTTCTAAGCCTAATACTGCACCAGAAATATTTCCAGCCTCATAAGCTGCATTACCAATTACGATTGCCGATAACGTTAACACTATTGCTAAGACTTTAAAAACAGGGTTTTTAATCTCCAAACGCAGAATTTCAGCCAACCCCTTTTGAGAAACAATACCCAGTCGGGCAGACATCTCTTGGAGTATTATAGTAGCTATTGTGGAAATCACCATCGCCCAAAGTAAGGCATAACCAAAACCTACGCCAGCCAAGGTACAAACTGTTACCGTTCCTGGACCAATAAAGGCAGCTGCCACTAAAGGTCCTGGGCCTATGTTTTTAAAAAGAATTTTCATTCGCTGCTAGCTGGTTTTTGGTTTTTGGTTTTTAGGGAATTAGACTTAATTTTCACCTTTTAAAATCATTATAATCTTTTTTCAATCTCAACTCTAAATTTATAGCTTACTGCCTACTATTACTTACTTTTGTTTACTGACAACTGAGACTGCTTACTTTTTAAGCTGACTTAGCAATTCTTCAACCGCTTTTTTCAATTGGGTGTCTTTATGCTTGGCTTTGTCGTCTGGATTATTATGAATTATAATATCTGGTACAGCAGGCCCTAATTCCATGTTAGATTGGGTTTCCTTAACGTACCAGCCCCTAAACGGCATTCTTACAAAAGAACCGTCCATTAATCGTGTTGCACCTGTAGAGATAACCGCTCCAAATGTTGGAACACCAACCAATGTACCTAAATCCAATGCTTTATAGGCATGGGAAAAAATTTCGGCATTAGAGTAACTGCTTTGGTTACAAAGTGCAATAGAAGGTTTTGTCCATGAAGCCAAAGGTAACCGTTCGCTAAACGGATAATGGTCCATAAATTTTTGATGTTCTGCTTTGAGGTTATTAGCAGCTCCCCGAGGCACCGTATAAGCATGTTGTTTTACATTAAGCACAGCCATTAAATAATCGGTTGTCCAGCCACCACCGTTAAAGCGCACATCGATTACAATGCCTTCTTTTCCTAAACCAGCAGCAGTTAATTCGCGTTCAAAACGCTCAAAACTTGTCCAATTCATCCCTTGAATATGTATATATCCTAACCTCCCGTTCGAATATTTATCGGTCAACGCCTTTCGTTCCTTAACCCAGGCATTATAATTTTCAATACGATTGTTACTAGTAGGCCTTATGACAACTTCTGTAGCGGTTGTCCCCCTTTCAACCTCTAAATATATTTTTTCGTTTGATGTCCCCTCAAGCAAACTGTAAATATTAAGTTCTTTTTCCAATTTAGTACCGTTTACAGCAGTTATAACATCACCAACTAAAAGCTTACTAGCCGACTTATCCCCTGGCATATCACTAACAACCGATACTACTTTTAAATCCCCATTGCTGGTTGGTTCCACTTCTACGCCCAACAATCCAGTAGTTTCACGCTGCAAATCCTCTCGGGTATCTACACGATAAAGCCCCATATGGCTTGCGTTGATTTGCCCCAACATCCAATTGAACATGGTTTGGAAATCGTTACGCGTAGATGCTCCCAAAGCCAAAGGCTCGTATTGTTTTCGTAACGCATCCCAATCTTTACCATGAAAATTTGGGTCGTAAAATCCATCGTTGATGGCTTGCCAAGCTTCATTGAATATTTGTTTTGATTCTTCGTTGTAATCAATATCCAATTTTGCATTTATAGGCAAGCTTTCCATTTTATCGGAAGACAGATTTAATGCAGACAAACTTCCTCTCTTTGTTAGGAATAACTTATTAAACTTACTGTCTACCACTATATTTGAAGGCTCGGCATTATTTGAAGTGATGTTTTTTTTGTCTTTTCCATCCCATTTAATTTTATACAAATCGGAATCCACCTCAGCGTTACCTCTGCTCCTACTTCCTGTTGTAAAGTAGATGGTTTTACTATCCTTGGAGAACAACTGACCAAATTCTCCACCTACCATAGATGTGACTTGCACCTGGCGCTCATGAATATCCTGAAAATCGATTACAACAGGGTCTACATCTTCTTTTTCTTTCTTATCCTCATCTTTTTTGTCATCTTCATCTTTCTTATTATCTGTATCCTTTTTATCTTTTTTCGATTTGGATTTCGGTTCATCGGTTTCTTCTTCTTCCCAATCCTGAGTTGTTTTTTCCCAATCGGCTTTGGTTAACCACGTAAACCACACATCGTAATCACCATTGTTTCGGTTAGAAGAAAACATGAGTTTTTTTCCATCTGGACTCCAAACGGGGTTAGTATCTTGCTTGGGATGCATGGAAATATTAACCGGTTTTATGGAATTATCGGTTTTATGGATATAGATTTCACCATTAAAATCTAAATCACTTAAACTATAGGCCAACCATTTAGAATCTGGAGACCACGAAACATTTCCTGGTCTCGCCCAACCATCAAGTAAGGTTTTTTCGTTCGATAATTTACCTTTGCTATCAATATTAGCTATAATCAGCTTTCCATTACCTTTAACAAAAGCAATGGATTTCCTGTCTGGTGAAATGGTCAAGCCACTCTCCTTCTCACTGGTTTTTGTTAAGCGCTGTATATTATGCTTTAAGGTTTTGTGCAAATCAGATTCATTGGCATCATCAGATTTCACTAAATACAAATCATTTTGTCCATCCCTGTCGGACACAAAAACGATTGTACTATCATTCAACCAAGCCACTTCCCGATCCCTGTATGGTGACTTCGAAAGGTTAACTGTTCGCTTATTATCTTCATTCGTCGATCGCACAAAAATTTCACCCCTAATGCCCATGGCCATATATTTTCCGTTGGGAGACACAGCAATTTCATCTATATTCCCACTATAGGTTCTGTGGGATATGGGATCGAATCGATAATCGGAAGCAATGTTGATTTTTATTTCTTTTTGCTTATTGGTTAAGGTATTTAAGTGATAAACTTGATTCCCCTTAACCATGATGATATCGGTTCCATTTTTGCTAAGTTGAAACGAAAAGATGCCCATGTCCTTAAATTGGCTCACTTGGATAATATCTTGGGCTTTTCCTCCAGCATTTAAGGTTAACTTATGTACATTGTACCTGCCGCTTCTGGAAGATTGAAAATATATGGTGTTATCATCAGCCCAATGCGGATAAAAATCGTTGCCATCAAAATCTGTAAGTTGGGTATAGGTATCTGTCTTTATATTGTAGAGCCACAAATCCCGATTTGCTGGCCCTTGATAAGCTTCACGTTCCAATCTGCAACTTCCCTTAACGAAAACTACATAATTACCATTAGGCGATAATTTGGAATCGAATCCTAAAGCATCCATAAAACGGCGTGGTGTCCCTCCTTTTTCGCTAATGATATGAATTTCTGGATCCCTTTCTACCTGTACAAAATTCCGTCTTGTCGAAAAAAGTATTTCCCCATTCTTGGTATAATCTGTTATATCATCTGAAGCAGAATGAAAGGTTAAACGTTTAGGAATCCCTCCATTTGCAGCTATTAAATAAATATCATCATTTCCAAAACGTTCACTTTGAAAGGCAATAGACTTCCCATCGCCACTCCATAAAGGTCGTGTATCATAGGCCTCATGAATGGTAATCCGTCTTGGGTTGCTGCCATCTATATTGGCAGTCCAAATATCACCTTGAAAATTAAAGGCAATGGATTGCCCATCTGGACTAATGGCTGGAAAATTAATTAAAGGGGATTGGGCAACACTTAAACTAGAAATAAAAAGAAATGCTGTGAAAATTTTGAAAAATAAAGTCATTGGTTAGATAATTAATTAAATGATTAAAAATAGGCTTATTTAGAAACCTTCATTATGAAATTAATAATATTTTAACAAAAATTAACACTTATTATTCACCTACGGAATTTAGCGCATAAATAGCAAAACTGCCCAACCAATGGCCACCTTCGTAACTATCTCCAAAAATACTGGGCAAGGAGTAATTAATATGCTGATTGGCAATATTCTTTAAATGTTCATACTCTGGCAAGTCTTCGGCTATCTTGTATAAGTTCCAAGCTCTTGAAAAATTAACCCCATCTAAATGCACTAAATGCCCATCGGTTCTATCGGAAACGATACCGGTCTCCAATTGGTAGCCTTTGTCCTTTAATTGCGGTAAAAATTCAGCCAACCATGTTTTGAACGTTTCCTTGGGCAATAAGCGTTTCATTAAGGCAGCTTCTTCCAAACAGGGCGATAAAAAATCGGTGCCGCTTGGCTCCCATGTCATAGGGCAGTTATTGTCCTTTAAAAAGAAATAGGTCGCACGTTCAGCAATCGCATTTTTTAGTGCGTCATGGTTTAAGGTATGGGCATAATCGTAGGCAAACGACAGTCCAAACGCCGTATTGGTATGGGTACCCACACGCAAGGGATAATTGAGCTTAGGCAAAAAGGCGATATACTTTTCTACAATTAAGTCGGTTAACGGTTGTAAATTGGTTTCCAATATTCTAGCCGTTTCATCATCCCAAGTATGGAGTTCTTCGGCCAGTTTTAACAACCAGGCCCAACCGTAGGTACGTTCGTAGGATTGGTTAAGCTTGCCTTGAAAATACTGCACCTCGGCTTCTATATTTTCTTTGGAAATACTATCAAGTAAACGCTGTTTAATAGCGTCTGCATGATCGATATTGGGAAATTGTTTTAGCAGGCTCACCAAACTCCAATGCCCATGTACTGCCGAATGCCAATCGAAACAGCCATAAAAAGCAGGATGCAAAGTACGCGGTGGCAACAAATCTGTGTCACTCCCAATAGTTTGCGACAATTTATTTGGGTATTCGGTATTGATACAATGTAACGGAAGTTCTGCTAAGCGATTGGCCTGTTCTAAGTTTAAAACAGGAGTTTCAGCGATTTCAATTTTTGGTGTTCTTTCAATTGATTTCCCCTCTTTTTTAATAGGGTTACAGCTAAAAATTGTTAATAAGGAAATTACTAGGAGTTTATTCATTTTCTTTAAGATTGTCTACAAATATTGGCACCAATATAAGTTATATTATCTCAAAATTAAAAAAAAAGAACTTACCCCACCACAAACAAACTATATGAATTCATTTTGACATAGGCACCTAAGCAGATAACAAAAACACATTTAAAGTTTTGATAATTGTGCTTCTTCGTTGTCTATGTAGTTGTATATAAAGTTATAACGAATATTAAGGTAGCAAAAAATACACATAGGATTCTAACGGTAATTCGTATTGGTGCGATAATATATTGATTTTTTAGAAGTGTTTTCAGCTTCCAATATTTAGAGTATTAATTTGGCTATTACTATTTTTGTCAATCACTTGATTTTTTTCGGTTTATTTGATCACAATTTACTTTTTCGACAGTATAGGCTAATGTTATGATTTTCCATTCCCCGTCTTTTTTAAATAAGGTAAAAACATCTATTCCACAATGTGAAAATTTATCGTCTATCCAAAATTCATATGGTATCCAAGCTACTGCAATGTCATTGTTGGTTGTAATGTCATAGTCCAGGGCAATTTCTTTCATATCTGGCCAGGAAGACATCGTTGGAGTAGAATCTTTAGAAAAGCGGAAGTCAATCTTGGGAAGTCCTTCGTTGTTAGATCGTCGCCTCCAAACTTGAGCATCACCCAAGATTGTAGAGCGCATTAAAATCGAATCCTTCTTTTCTATTGCTTTAAAAAACCGGTTAATCACATTTTTGATCTCCTCTTTCTCTTCTATTTTTGATTCTTGAGAAAAACCAGTAAAACAAATGGATGAATATAGTATTATAATTGATAAAATTCTCATTATTGTTTGGTTTTTGTGTTCAGTTTCTATTGCTAAACAAAGGCATAAACACAATTGGGTTTATTTCTTAAAATAATAAATATTCGAAATCACATTAATTAAAATAATCTAAGCACAAAAAATGTCTTAAGCAATGGTAGATGCATTATCCCAACCACCCTTCTCTATCCAAACTACGGTATTGAATAGCTTCACTAATATGTGTACCACTAATAGACTCAACCCCTTCCAAATCCGCTATGGTACGGGCTACTTTTAAAATGCGATCGTAAGCTCTAGCAGATAAATTTAAACGTTCCATAGCCATTTTTAACAGTTGTTTAGAGGGGTCGTCCAGAACACAATATTTACGAATTTGTTTACTGCTCATTTGGGCATTGTAATGCACGTTATCACTTTCTTCAAAACGTTTGCTTTGAATCTCCCTAGCTGCTGTTACCCGTTTTCGAATGTCTACCGAGGTTTCTCCTCTTCTGTCTTCTGAAAGTTTTTCAAATGGAACAGGTGTTACTTCAATATGAATATCAATCCGATCCAATAAAGGACCTGAAATCTTACTCAAATACCGTTGCATTTCTGCCGGACTTGAAGTTACAGGCGCATCAGGGTCGTTAAAATAACCTCCGGGACTGGGGTTCATACTCGCTACCAACATAAAGGACGACGGGTAAGTGACCGTAAACTTGGCTCTGGAAATGGTGACTTCACGATCTTCTAAAGGTTGACGCAATACTTCCAGTACACTTCTCTTAAATTCCGGGAGTTCATCCAAAAATAAGACACCATTATGCGATAGTGAAATCTCTCCTGGTTGTGGAAACGCCCCTCCTCCCACAAGTGCAACATCTGAAATCGTGTGATGCGGACTTCTAAACGGCCGTTGTGCCATCAATCCTGTATGTTCCTTAACCCTTCCAACTACAGAATGGATCTTGGTGGTTTCTAAAGCTTCATGAAGTGTCATGGGCGGCAAAATACTAGGTAAGCGCTTGGCCAACATAGTTTTCCCTGCTCCGGGAGGTCCAATTAAAATAATGTTATGCCCTCCAGCTGCTGCAATTTCCATGCATCGCTTTATACCTTCCTGTCCTTTAACATCGGCAAAATCGAATTCAGGAAATTCCAAATTTTTATAAAACTCCTCTCGAGTATTGATAATGGTTTGTTCCAATGGCTCTCCCTTATCAAAATAATCAATGACCTGTTTAATATTATCCACACCATAAACCTTTAATTCATTTACTATGGCTGCTTCTTTAGCATTTTGATTAGGTAAAATAAAATACTTAAAACCTTCCTCCCTAGCCTTTATAGCAATGGGCAATGCCCCTTTTATGGGTTGTAAACTACCATCAAGCGAAAGTTCACCCATAATTAAATAATCTTCTAAGTATTCTGCTTGTATCTGTTTTGAAGCTGTCAAAATACCTATGGCCAAGGTAAGATCGTAAGCACTACCTTCCTTGCGCAAATCGGCTGGAGACATATTAATGATAATCTTTTTACCAGGAATTTTATAGCCATTATTCTGTAAGGCTGCCGCAATACGGTAGTTGCTCTCCTTTATGGCATTATCGGGCAAGCCAACCAAATGATATCCAATACCAGTATCAACATTAACCTCTACAGCGATAGTAGTTGCATCGACACCAAAAACAGCACTTCCAAAGACTTTTTTAAGCATGACTTTAGTTTACTGTTTAAATGTAAGAAAAGTATTTTAATTTAAACTTTCTTTTATGCTAACCTGTTTTCTTTCTGCATAAAATAAGCAAGAATAGCTATTATCAACATAAATACCAGCAAGACATAAACAAAGGTTGGTATGGGTAATGGATCACCAGCAGCATAACTGTGCAGTCCAGACAGATAATAATTTACCCCAAAGGAGGTCATAATTATAGACCAAAACGCAAACATACTGGCTACATTTAGAACATAATGGTTATTTAGTCTTGGAATAAAACGCAAGTGCAGAACAATGGCATAAACAATAATACTAATTAAAGCCCAAGTCTCTTTTGGATCCCATGCCCAGTAACGTCCCCATGATTCATTGGCCCATACACCGCCTAGAAAAGTACCTATGGAAAGTACAAACAAGCCTATGGTCATAGCCATCTCGTTAATGTAGCTTAGTTCCTTTATTTTTAATTCCATAACAGCTTTGTTCTTTGAGGTTTTAAAAACCATAAGCATCAAAGCCATTAATCCTAAAACAGCAGCTAAAGCTAATGGCGCATAACTACTTACTATGGTAGCAACATGTATTTTTAACCAATACGATTTTAAAACTGGCATTAAATTGGTGATTTCTGGGTTTAACCAATCTAAATAACTTACAAACAATAGTGCTCCCGAGAATAAAGTAGACAATGGTAATGAGAAATCCGATTTTCTAAAAGTAATCAAACCACAAAGGATTAGAACCCATGCTACAAAAATGAGCATTTCGTAACCATTACTCCATGGGGCATGCTGTGCTACATACCACCGCAAAAGTATATTTCCTGTAAAGCACAGAAAAGAAACCAAGGTTAAAATTATGAAAATGTTATTTATTAGTTCTATAGCTTTTTTGTTATAAAACATTTTCACAATCGACAAAACCAACAAAGTAAAACCTAAGGTAAAAAAGACCTGAAACAACCAAAAGTTTAGATTCGCCTTATTATACCACAATTCTGCTTCAATGCGTTGTGGTGTTGGTATTATATTGGCTCCTAGGACTTCTTGGTATTTTTTTATATAAACCAATTTTTCATGAGCTGCATTATAGTTTTGAGTCAATAAATCATTAAAATATACTGGGATAATATTTTTGGAAAACTTAGCATCTTCTTCCGGGAAATCTTTAAAATGGTGGATATAACTAAACCAAGTATTGTTTTCATCATTTTTATTTGGAAAAATTTTTAAATAATTTCCAGCAAATACATTATATAGAATATTAAAACGTTCGTCTATTTTTAAAACTTCCTTATCAAATTCGTTACGCTCTGCAGGTTTCTTCTTATTTGCCTCTTCAACTTCATTTCTTAATAAATAGTTACCATCTTCGTTCAATAAGTTGGAAAAGGCCACTAAATTGTTTTTCCCTTTTGGAATGGATTCAAGCAAATCTCCCATTTTTTCAAAATCTACTTTTATAAGTGGAATGCGTTGCCACAACTGTGGCAGCATGTGCATGGCCAAAAAGGTTTGATTGGCATCTAAAACCAACTTACCATTAGCAAGTGGATATATAAATTTTGGTTTTCTCGAAATCTTTCTAAGAAACTCTGAAGCCAAAGTATTAATGGGCTTTATCCTACCATCTAAGTCCTGAACCAATAACCTTCCAAAAAAATCAGCATGAGTTTTATCTATTTCTTGGGCTTTTAAGGCATTTTCAACTTGAATGGTCAATGAATCGGGCGGCATTTGAGCCATACCGAACTGAATTGTAAAAAGTAAAGTAAGTACCGTTGGAAGTTGATTCTTTTTTAACTGATTTAGTTTTTTGTTAATTAATTTAAACCTTGAGACCTTACCAAAAAATGTAAACAACATGCCTAATGTCATTAAAAAATATCCGAAGTAAGTCACCAAAGTTCCTAATAGGTCGTGATTTACTGATAGTACCGTACCCTTTTCGTCGGTATCATAACTTGCTTGAAAAAAACGGTATCCCCCATAATCCAAAACATTGTTCATAAAGATTCTGAAAGGCTTCTTTATATTGCCATCTAAAATAGTAACTTCACTTGCATAAGCCGACGGACTTGAAGACCCAGGGTAGCGTTCTAACTGAAAGTCATTTAACTGGATTGAAAAGGGAGTTTTTATAGCTGCTGCACCGTAAGACAATATCATCTTCACACTATCAATAACTACTTCTTGGTGCATGGGTAAAAACCCTTGTCTGTATAAAATATTTACAGGTTTATCCTTTCCATTAACCGATACATTTACAATTAGCGCATCATCCTTTGTTTCGTCGTTATCCTTTAATTTTTCTGATGTACCTGTTAACTGGAATTTACCTTTTTTATAATATGCCAAAGGCACAAACGATATGTCTCCTGCCCGATATAGAGTTCTTAAGGTTATGGCTTGTAAACTGTCCTTTTTTATTTTTCCAGCTTTTTGTGAAGCCATAATAAAGAAATCCAAATCATAAGGAGCTTTGATACTTAGTACCCCCTCATGTTCTATAATATTTATGATGTCTTCCTTATTGGTGTTAAATCCAATTTCATACTGTTTATCAATTTTTTCTATCTCTCCCTTTTTAAGATATACCGCATTTTTTCCATGGCCTGTAGTAACTGCCATTTCTAAAAGTGGTTCGCCTTCATTTTCATCTTCAACAACTTCTGGGATGGCATCGGCAATATAATTTTTATAAGCTATGCTTACCGGTTTTTCTTTTATGGTTGTGTTTAGCACAAAATGATTATCTCTTATAGGTGAAAAGCTTAATTTTTTACTAATCTTTTTCGATACTTCATCATCAATTAGGGTGACATTTAAAAAATTGGCGTCTGAAATTATAATATTTGATGAAGTACCTTCCCTAATACGCATGATACCACTATATGATGTGTACCTGGTTATAGCCGCACCTAAAACAATAACTATAAAAGCCAAATGAAATAGCAAAACGGACCATTTTTCCTTTCTCAATAATCTATACTTAAAAATGTTGGCTATAAAAGTTAGTGCCAATCCCAGCATAACCAACTCAAACCACCATGCATCATATATGGTAACCCAAGCAGTTTGGGTTCCAAAATCGTTTTCTATAAAAGTGGCTGTTGCCATAGCTATAGCAAATATCAATAATAGCAACAGAGCTAGACTAGACGATGATAAAAATTTGTACATATTCTGCATAAAAGCGATTTTAAAAAGAAGATAGCTTTTAATGATTATAAAAATCTTAAAAGCTATCCTTAATAAACACTAAATTAATCTTAAAAAGTCTATTTTTTATTCATTGATACTTTTTTAGAACCATAAGTAGCTTCACGCTTTTTTGCCGCTTCCAACCATTGTGGTACTAATGTCTTTTTAAACTCTGCCTTGTCGGTTTCCATTTTTTCAGCATCCAACCCTATATAGGCTTGCGCTTTTTCCTTTGTAGATATATCTGGCATTTCAACAGGTTTGTTATGTCCTAATTCAGCCAATAAGCGTGCAAGCTTAACACGTCCTTCGGTAGCTTTATCTAAACCACTAGCTAATACCCTACCTGTTTCAACAGGTGAATGGAAAGATGCACCATGCGCAGCAGCAGCATAATCCCAACGCCATTGTGCATGACGTATATCCATTAAGATATCCTTCATTTGCTCTTCTGTTGCACCTAAATCCCAACATTTTTTTGCCTCTACATGCATTCTCACCAAGGCATCTTCTAACTTAAGCCTACTCTCGGTAGATTTTTGCTGACGCTCAAAAACATTTAGTTTTAGCTTATCGGCATCTTCCCTATGGCATACTTGACAAGCGTTGGCTACATTGTTTAAAGGCGACTGAATGTGGTGATCTGTAAACTTCTGGCCTCCTTCACTCTTGTAAGGCATATGGCAATCGGCACAAGATACACCTCTATCAGCGTGAACCCCTGTTAAATAGGTTTCATAGCCTGGATGCTGTGCTTTTAACATTGGGGCTCGACTTAATTTATGTGTCCAATCTTTAAAGTTTAATTCATCATAATATTTTTCCATAGCTTCCACAGACATACCATCCTTCCAAGGAAACTTTAAATAAGGTATCCCCTCTTTTCCGGGCAGGTTTTTATCAAAATAATATTCCACATGGCATTGCGCACATACCAAAGAACGCATTTCTTGGTGTGTAGCTTGATTAATATCCTTACCCATATCCTCAAAAGCTTCAACCAAAGCAGGACGCGAAATAGTTAGTTTCATGGTCTTAGAGTCATGGCAATCGGCACAACCTATTGGATTAACAACCTCTTCGCCTTTATCTGCCCATTTGCCTTTGTAAAACTCCGCAATACCTTGTTCGTTCATTAAACGTGGCACATCTGGACTCTTGCATGTCCAACAGGTTGCTGGCATAGGCCCGTCTCCTTTTCCTTTAGGTGCTCCAGTTCTTAATGTATTCCTTAAGTCTTCAACTGCATATTGGTGTCCCCTACCCTGATTATAGTCTTTAGAAAATCCATAACCCGCCCATAGCACTACTAACCGAGAGTCTTCATCCAACATATCCCGCATGGCAGAGCCACCCTGAAATGAGACAAACGATGTGTCGGTAGTCTGTAAAAACGATTGATATTCAGCCGGGAAGTTTTTTCCCCATTCATCATTTCGAGGTTCATTTTCAGACAATTCTACCTGAGGCACATATTTAAATTTAGCTTCATTTTTCCTGTTAAGAATACTTGAGGCCAATAAGCCTAGTAGAAACACAACTATTGCTGTAACAATGAATAGTATTTTATTTTTCATCTTGATAAAGTTTATTTGTCTTCTATTTGTTTTTGTAACCAATCTGGAATAACCAACTCTTCTACATCGGTTGGAATGGGTGCAATATTATTTTTAATTGTTGATATACCGTGAACCGTACCATGTGGCACTTCCTGATGGCAACTCCAACATTTTCTTTCAGTTCTGTTTTTAGAGTGGTCATCAATCCAACCAACATACTTGGTTTGAGTGACTTGTTGTACATGGCATCGAATACAATTGTCCTGTACGACCTCTTCTGATTCTTCCCGCATAAACATAACTTCAGGTTCTGCTCTTAAAGTAAATACAGAAGCGTGTAACAACCCATCCTTCGCTTTAAAATAGTATTTATTAAATATATTATTTTGAGGTACATGACAATCATTGCATTTAGCCCACTCCCTATGTGAACTATGCATCCAACTATTATATACTGGTGTCATAACATGGCAATTAACACAGGCTTGAGGGTTATCGGACATATACGATATGACCGAAGCTTCTTTTGCCATAAAAAAACCTAATCCTGTAATAATAGCAATTAAAAATACAGCTGTAGGTCTCCATCTCGATCTCTTATCTGGTAATATGTTTTTTCGAAGATTCACAAGTGTTTTATTATTCAGGTAAAAATATTTTATTTTCTATAAACTGCACTATATTTTAACCATTTATTGTTAGTTAATTAATTTTGGTTTTATCACCAACATAACCCAAGCCCAGTTTTGACCATTAGCAGTATTACTTTCTGTAATACCTTTTAACTCATACATGCCGTCTGCAGGGAATAAATGTGAATACCCCATAGCTAGGCTATAACCTTTGAATGCTTTCTTATAAACTAAATCAATTTCGGTTCCTAATGCCTTTTCTCCACTTGGCAACTCTTGTTCCCCACTAAAATTAAGGACTTTTATCATAAGGCTAGATTTGTTTCCCAATTTAAAATTGGCACTGGCATGGATATCTATCAATCCAATAGAATTGGCATGGTTGCCCACATAAAAGTAATCCATAAAGCCATTAAACTTATGGTTAGTGCCATACAAAGGGAAGAAGGCCCCAGTTTCACCAGCATTGGCGTCATTGCCACTAATCATTTCTATTCCTGCTCCTAAGTCTACTTTATCAGAAGCTTTATAGGTCATGTCCAATCCCAATAAATAAGCCCCTTTAGCATTTATCTCGTTTTGGTGTTTGCCTGTTTGAAGGAAAGCATTTGCCGCTAGACCAATTTCACCTTCCTTGTATTCTAAATGGGTGCCTAAAGTTTGTAAATTGCTAACACCATTTGGGCTGTTATCATCGTTGAACTCTTGAAACCCGTTGTTAAGCAACAGTAAACTTCCTGAAAATTGCTCCCAAGCTTGCTTTAAATACAACATTTGCATGGTTTTATATGAGAAGAATCCTGTTGTGTCATAACCTGTTCCTGTTGAGACGAAACCTGTTGGATGTGAATAATCTTGATTGAAAGCTAAAGCAAAATCTAATAAGAATTTATCCTTTTTATACTTTATCAAAGCTGCATCATGATTTCGCCCTTGTTGCGCCCAATCCAATCCGCCAAGAATACGTTGATCGTCATATGACAACACTTGTCGTCCTACTTTTGTAGACCACCCTGAGCCCAAGTTAAGTTCTGCCCAAGCTTGGAATATTGCAAAGGAATTATTTTGATCGTATGGTAAAATCTGTCTGTTTTCGCCCCATACCATTACATCTTGTAAACTTAAATAAAAGGTATAGTAATCTGTTTTAAAGCCTGCATTTAAACGCGCCCTTGTAGAAATACCAAATCCTGCATCAAGACCATCAGCAATTAAATTACCAAACCCATGACGGTATTCTGTTCTTGGCCTAAATTCTGCATCTAATGTAAACTGAGCCTGCGTAAACTGTGCCATTATTAATGTGGATGCAATAAGTAAGTATTGTTTTTTTATCATCATTTTTATTATTTTTTTATCTATAGTTCTAACTTAATTAATTTTATTTTAGTCCGAGCAAAATTAAAAGTAACCATTAATCTGTTACATGATAAATCTCATGAAATTTAAGAAAATAAGGTTCTTGTGAAAAATGCAAATGGTTAATTCTTATATCTAAGTTTTCCAGTTTCTATACTTATCGCTGTTTTAGCCAAAATAGTAAATACGAAAGCGCCCAACGCCCAAATACCTAAGGTTACACCTATTTCAATACCCGTTGGCAAGTATTCAGCAATTTTTCCATAAGGTCCAGGAATAAAACCGGGTACAATTAAACCAAAACCCTTTTCTATCCATATAGCTATAAACAAAATAAAACAAGAAAAGAATAACACTTTAAAATTATTACGGAATTTATGGAAGGTTAATAAAACCGTAGCCAACACATTTAAAGGAATGGCCGTCCAAATCCAAGGTAAAAGGGCATCCTTACCGTGTAATCCAAAAAATAGGTAATAGGCACTTTCACTATGATGTGTTGGAGCATAAAATTCTTTAAATAATTCAGAAATGAGCATGATAAGATTAATCTGAGCTGCTACAGTAACTACCATAGCAATCTTCTTAATGGTTTTATCTTCAACCTTAAAAGAAGTGTAGGTACGTATTACAGCCAATACCAAAATAATTAGTGCTGGACCTGCAGCAAATGCGGATGCCAAAAAACGAGGTCCCAATAATGCATTGTTCCAAAACGGTTTGGCCTGTAATCCTTGATATAAAAATGCAGTCACTAAATGGATAGCCACAGCCCAAAACACCGAGATAAATGCTCCAGGCACATAAACACTGGATTTAGATTCCTTACCTTGATAGTGCCTAAACAAAATGTAAAATGGTATGGTAATGTTTATAAACAAATATCCGTTAAGAACAATTACGTCCCAGGTTAGCATGGAGTTAGGAAAATTAAAAACCCCTATACCAGGTATCATATGCCATAATACCGAAGGTCCTCCCATATCTGCAATAACAAATGCTAAGCACATTATTAATGCGGCCACAGCCAATCCCTCACCAATTAAAACTGCTTGCTTGAAGTCAATATCCTTAAGAACATAAGTAGGCATAACCAACATTACAGCCGCAGCTGCAACTCCAAC
The DNA here is from genome assembly GCF_019931125.1 of Aestuariivivens sp. NBU2969. Classification (NCBI taxonomy): domain Bacteria; kingdom Pseudomonadati; phylum Bacteroidota; class Flavobacteriia; order Flavobacteriales; family Flavobacteriaceae; genus Aestuariivivens; species Aestuariivivens sp. NBU2969. Next base: position 79,683 of record NZ_JAIOUU010000006.1, on the reverse strand, counting down.
CAAAAATGTAAAGTTAGAAATATACAAACCCCAACTTACCCGATCGGTCATTCCAGTAACACTCAAACCATGCTCCAATTGAATGGAATAACAATACATCCCTATTAACATCATTAAGGTTAAAAAACCCATCCATAAATGGTATTTTTTAGACCCGCGTGTAGTAACATCTAAACTATCCTTTACTAAACTTTTAAAAACTTTAAGTCTCCCCATGATATGTATTTTAATCCATGAAATACCAAAACTTAGGTTCAGTGCCCAAGTCCTCCTTTAATCTAAACACTTTCTTATTTTCAAGTACCCAACGTATTGTACTGTTAGGATCTAATAAATTACCGAAAATTCGTGCTCCTGTAGGACAGGCTTCTACACAAGCTGGATTTTTACCAACTCTAGAACGTTGGACACAAAAAGTACATTTTTCCATAACACCCTTTTTACGCATGCGGTTTCCTAGATAATGCTGATTTTTGTTGATTTCTTCCTCGGGTACTTCGGGCTTACTCCAGTTAAATCGACGCCCATCGTAAGGGCAAGCCGCCATACAGTAACGGCAGCCCACACACCAATCGTAATCCACAACCACCAAACCGTCATCCTCACGCCACGTAGCCTGTACTGGGCATACCTCCACACAAGGTGGATTATCACAATGGAAACATTGGGTCCCCATATAAAAATGCCCTTCGGCAGGTACTTCATGATAATAATTATCATCGGCTTCATTAAAATTAAAACCCTTGCCATCTTTCATTTCATGGATGCGTATATATTGCATTTGCGAGTTTCTGTCCTGATTGTTCTCTTCAACACAGGCACTCACACAATCCATATAGCCCTGACATTTCGAAATATTGAACGCATAGCCAAACAATACATCCTTTTCAGCATTTTTAGACGACATGTTTAAAGTCTTTCCTGTGCGCAATTGGTATGAACGCACCAAACGATCTACCGTGGCTTTCTTTTCATCATCACTCATCAATTTATAATTACCTTTAAACTGTTCTTCCCAGTCTATTTGCGCCTTTTCCTTACTTTCATCACCTGCTATAATGCTACATGAGGTACTTACCGCACCAGCCCCTATGGCCAAGCTTGCTGCTAACTGCTTAAAAGCTGTGCGTCTGCTCATCTTTACGTCAAAAACTTGCTCAAAACCATCTTTGGTACGCTCATCCTTATTTGGTGTCGGATTATGCGAACCACAGCCATCCGATGGTTTTCCACAGCCACAGGATGTTCCATTTGGTTTGTTATTGCTTAGGTTTAATGAAAACCATTTCTTTTTGTTGCTACCCATACATTTATTTTTAGTAGAACTATTCTCTTTCCTTTACTTTTTGCGTGTTAAAACGTACCGGCCAACGCGATTCAAAATGCGGTTGGTGCGGATTGTGGCAGTTTACACAGGTCATCGATACCCGAGGCGGTGCCCAACCACCAATACGCTTACCGTGTGCGCCACCTTTCCAATCTTCAAAAGGTTTTGAATGGCATTGACTGCACAATTGGTAACTTTTATTAAAATCTATAGTGTTTCCCGTAATACTTATTAAATCGTTCATGTTATTGGCATTATGACAGGTCACACAGTTCATAGTATTGTCGTTAGCATGATCTAAATCGATATCCCAATGGGCCTTTTTAACATCATGGCTTTGCATTTCTTGCAATGACTTGGTATGGCACTCTGTACAGGCATAGGATTTTATATGACTTTTACGTTCGGGTATTAAAAACATATGTTCTCCTTCAGTAGTTTGCATCGTTTTAATATCGCCTATATGGTCTTCAGATGATACTGTCACGCCCAGATAATGTTTGCTTTCTGCTTCTATTTTATCATTAATGCTATGGTACTCACCTTCCCCATGTTTGCAGGAGGTAAGCACCATCATAAAAAACACAAAACCTAATATGATGTATAATCTTTTGTAAGTATGTTTCATTGTATTGATTGTCTTTTAAAAACACCTATATCAGTAGTTTCCTTATTGTTTAGGACATGGCATTGCCTACAGTTAATGCGTTCTGGATGAGTTACCCTAATTTCTTTTGGTGCACTTGGTCCGGCATGACAGGACAAACAGTTTTCATGCATTTCTATTTGATGTGGTATAACTGGGGGACTTCCCTGTAATGCATTATTTACCCCTACCTCTGGCACAGTAATTTTTGGAAAATTAGTACCCTTAAATAAAGTTTCTGTATGCTGTGGTACGTGGCATTGTCTACAATTCTCCATTTCGGGATGTGGTGTTACCGGGGCATAAGCATTAAATTTTTCTGTAAAACCCCCATTATGATGGCATTGCAAACAGGTATTTCCTCCCATACTAAGTTCAATTTTTACGGGATGCGGAATAGTAGGGGGTGCGCCATGGTAAGCCCTGTTTTTATAATAGGTTTTTAACGTACGTTCATGGTTTTTGTCTATTGGCATATTACTGTAATCCAAAGCGAACTCAGAACGTCGGAATACTCCAGTTTCAGAAGGAATTACAGGTGTTGAACTAGTGTTTTCCATAGGAATATAAGCTTCTTCCCGTCCTGTTTGATAACTAAAACTCCATATTGTTATAAAAGCAATAAATAGAATAACAAATAGTGATATGATACCTAATCGCTTTCTCATAACTTATGCTTTTTCAACTTTTACGGCACATTTTTTATAATCTGGCTCTTTAGAAATAGGACAGAATGAGTCTAACGTAATGTCATTAATAAGCATATTTTCATCAAAAAACGGAACAAATACCTGCATTGGTGCAGGAACTCCTCTTTGGTTAATAGCTGCCGGCAGAACAATTTCTCCACGTCTGGTAGTTAATTTGACCATATCACCAGTTTTTATTTGCATACGCTTAGCATCATTTGGATTTAATTCTACATAACTATGCGGCATGGCCTTATGCAATACTGGTATTCTACGTGTCATTGACCCCGTATGCCAATGTTCAACCACACGGCCAGTATTTAACCAGAATGGATACTCATTATCCGGTTCCTCAGCAGCTGGCTCATAAGGGCGCTGCCATATTACGGCCTTACCATCTGGCTTACCATAAAAATGAAAATCTTCCCCGTTACTACAAGCAGGATCATATTGTGCATTAAAACGCCACTGTGTTGATTTACCATCGACATAAGGCCACAAGACTCCCGATTCTTTTTTAAGAACTTCCAACGGAGCCATATTGTGTTTTTTATTGTCATGATGACGACGGTATTCATTATATATTTCTTCTATATGAGTTTCTTTTTTGTAATAAAATTGTTTTTTGTAACCCAATCGCCTTGCGACTTCTATAAGTTGCCAGGTATCACTCATGGCCTCTCCCAGCGGCTCTACCATCTGTTCAAAGTACTGGGTTCTACGCTCAGAGTTACCATACATTCCCTCTCGTTCTACCCACATGGCTGATGGTAAAATAACATCGGCAATATCGGTGGTTGGTGTCGGGTAAATGTCTGAAACTACTATAAAACGCCCCTCTTTTTTAGCACCATCCCTATAACGTTTCAATTTTGGCATAGTCACCATAGGATTAGTCACCTGTATCCACATAAAGCGAATATCACCCCTATCCAAGGCTCTAAACATTTCTACAGTATGATAGGTTGGTTTAGGGTCTATGTTTTCAACGGGAACATCCCATATTTTAGCAGCAAACTCCCGATGTTCTTTGTTCATCACTACACCATGTGGCAGCTTATGGGTTAGTGTACCCACTTCCCTTACAGTACCACAGGCACTGGGCTGTCCCGTTAATGAAAACGGACTATTCCCTGGTGTAGAAATTTTTCCGGTTAATAAGTGAATGTTATATACCAAATTATTTATCCAAGTACCGCGCGAATGTTGATTCATGCCCATACACCATAATGACATAATTTTTTTATTAGGATCACCGTAGTAAGCCGCCATATATTTTATGTCTTTAGCAGATACTCCTGAAATTTTTTCAACTTTCTCAGGTGAGTAATCCGCTAAAAAGCTCTTGTATTCTTCAAAGCTTATTTTTTCAGGTTTATCTGTAAACTTATAGTTATCTTCCAAACCATAACCCATATTGGTCAACCCTTTACTAAAGTTACAGTGTTTTTCCACAAACGATTTGTTAACCCATCCATTCTTAATAATCTCATAACAAATAGCATTGGCTACTGCCAAATCGGTTTGCGGTTTGAACAAAATAGATTTATCTGCTGCCATGCTGGTGCGGGTGGTACGGGTAGCAAAATCTATAATTTTAACATCACGCTTTAAACGCTGATCCAGTAATCTTGAAAATAATACCGGGTGCATTTCGGCCATATTATTCCCCCATAACACAAATACATCAGCGTGGTCGATATCTTCATAGCAGCCCATTGGTTCATCTATACCAAAGGAAGTTAAAAAGCCTGTCACCGCACTAGCCATGCACAGGCGGGCATTAGCCTCAACATTATTAGTGCCAATACAACCTTTAAACAATTTTGAAGCCACATAACCATCTGGAATAGTCCATTGACCAGATCCATAAATAGACACCGCATCTTTACCATGATTTTTTATGGTATCCTTCATTTTTGAAGCGATCAAATCCAATGCCTCTTCCATTGATGTTTCTACATAAGTTCCATTTTTCTTAACCAATGGCATGGTTAAACGATCTTTACCGTACATGGCCATAACAGAATGATACCCCTTGACACAGCAAAGCCCTTTGTTTACTGATGAATTTGGGTCGCCCTTTACAGCAACAGCTTTACCATTTTCAATGCCTACCAAGACACCACAGCCAACGCCACAAAAACGGCAGGGTGCTTTTTTCCAATCTAAATTACCGCCTTCAGGTAATCCTTCTTCTTGTTCGGATGCAAAGATGATACCTGGAAACATGCTAGCAGCAGCCGTCATTGCCGACATTACTGCCATTTTTTTAATGAAACTTCTCCTACTGGTCAAAGAGGTGTACATATTTTATTTGTTTTTTGGTGTATTAAATCCTGATACCATAGCTAGTAACTTTAAACTATCTATGGCTTCAATTTGTTCTTTTAAAATTTCGTCTTGAATTTTACCTTCTGTATCTGTTACTACTATTAGAAGTTCTTTATTTTCGGCAGGGATAACTTCACAGTTTTCCAACGAAGACAAGGCTTCAATAAGCTCTTGTTTTTTACCTTCATGCGAATGTGCTAGATAACTTTTAATGGGCATTTAATTTTATTTTAAATTAAGACAAAAATATCTTTTTATAAAATTTAAGAATATGACATTTATCAGTAAAATAAACTTATATAAAATTACTAAGATTATAGAAAAAGATTGTCTTTGCAAAACATACATTTATTTAAACCATAAAATTAGCAGTGTCTCTTACATTAAATATTACCAATAATCAAACACACTTACATATCTGATTTATATCATTGTTGATCTTGGTTCAATAAAATAACTTTATCTGTAATGCACAAAGATTATCAAAACATAAAACTATTATTTAAATACCAAAAAAAATCAATAAGTCCTTACAGAATTAGACTTTGTACATCAATCCAACAAACAAAGGATGGAGAAATTATCTATAAATATCAATTGAAATGAAAATCCTCAATTATAGCACTAAAGCATTTGAAATTCCTTATTTGGAAAAAGCCAATAATAGAAAACACAAGCTTACTTTTATTGATGATGCATTAACAACAGATACCGCAATGAAAGCCATAGGTTATCAAGCCGTTTCTTTATTTGCTTCAGATAATGCTTCTAATATAGTTTTAGAAAAACTCAAGGATTTTGGCATAAAATACATTACACTTAGATCGGTTGGTTATGACAATGTTAACCTGTCTACTGCATATAAACTAAACTTAAAGGTGGCCAATGTTCCTTCCTTTTCACCCAATGCTATTGCTGAACATGCCGTTACGCTATTATTGGCATTAAATAGAAAATTAATTCTTTCCAATGAACGAGTAAAAAAATTTAATTTTGATTTAAACAATTTAACGGGTTTCGATTTAAACAATAAAATTGTTGGCATAATAGGTACTGGTAAAATAGGTTCTGTTATGACCAAAATTATGCATGGTTTTGGCTGTAACTTATTAGGTTTTGATACTGCTCCGAATACGTCATTAACAAGTCAATATCAATTAAAATACGTTTCACTTGAAACATTGTGCAAAGCATCTGATATCATCTCTATCCATTTGCCCTTAAACATAGATACACATCATCTAATTGATAAAAAAATTATTAGTTTAATGAAGCCAAATTGTATAATTATAAATACGGCAAGAGGGGCTATCATTAATACTTTAGATGTTATTGAGGCATTGGTAAACAAAAATATCTCAGGATTGGGCATGGATGTTTATGAGCACGAAAGGAAAGTATTTTTTAAAGATAGTTCTTTAGATATTCCAAAAGACGACTTGCTCATAAAATTAAACGCCCTGCCCCATGTTCTACTTTCCGGACATCAGGCTTTTTTAACAGATGAAGCCCTTAACAATATAGCCGAAACTACCATTTATAATTTGGATTGTTGGAGCAACAATACTTCTTCTGAAAATGAGCTCACTTATAATTTAATAGAGTAAACATAATAATAAAAACTTCTTAAGGACTAAAACCTTACAATGCTTTATTGAGATAATAATTTATAATATCTGCAGTTGAAACAATACCCACCAACTTATCATCTTCTAGAATGGGGACAGCATGATAGTATTGTGTAGATAAAACTTTTGCTACATCTTCTACACTTGCCTTGGTTGTTAGATAAAATGGTTTTTGTGTCATGATATCCTTTACTTTAAGCTTTTTATAAACTTCATGATCGTCATTCATTCCTGCTCCTACAATATTATACATGAAATCTACCAAACTAACCATACCAACTAATCTTTCATTTTCTAAAACAGGTATGTGGTGATGCCATTTTTTTTTCTCGTAAATATGCTTGACGTCCAAAAGATTTTGTTCCGGGGACACAAAAACCACTTTTTTAGTCATTACTGGTATTATGGAATTGCGTTTCATCTGTTTGTATTTAAAACTTTGGGTGGTGAACAATTTAAAATTAAAACATTAGACTCCTTCCTAAAATGATTAAAATCATATTAAATGATCTTATTTGTTAATACATTTAGTAATGATAAAATTTAAACTATAAACTCATGAAAACTAAAACAATAATAGAGTTGCTCACCCTAAGTTCCAGCATTTATGTTTTAGCAAGAGACACCAAACTTTTGGATAGAATAAATGAACTATCAGAAAAAGGAAAAGATAATATTAATAAAGCCATGGCCGAATCAAGATTAGACGAAAATGGTAACGAACTGGAGTTTTTAGATAAGGTTATTTTAAAAACAAATGAACTCAAAGAAGAACTCTATGAAAAAATAGAAGAATTGATCGTGAAATTCTATAAAAAAATAAACGTGGCCCATGCCGATGACATCAAGTCATTATATGAGAAAATTGAAAAACTGGATAATACTGTTGCCTTATTGGAGGCCAGACTCAATAAATTGGAAACAAAATAATATGGGAGTTATAATTGACATCGTAAAAAAAATTAAATCCATCTCCAGATATAACCAAATTCTAAAGGTCTTGATAAAATATGGCTTTGAAGATTTGGTTCAGTATATGGAAGAAAACAAACATTATACCTTTGTTCAAAAATTAATTCCCAGTACCACAAAAAAACGCGTTGCCAAGTATAGTAAATGGGCCAAAATGAGGCTGGTCTGCGAAGAACTCGGCCCCACTTTTGTTAAGTTTGGGCAAATATTGAGTAATAGACCAGATTTAGTACCGCTGGCATTAACCCTAGAATTGGAAAAGCTTCAAGATAATGTTCCTCCAATGTCTGAAGGTATGGCCAAAACAGTTGTTGAATCTGAACTTAAAGATACAGTTGAAAACCTCTTTGCTTGGTTTGAACCGCAACCCTTTGCCTCTGCATCTATGGCACAAGTACACAAAGTAACCCTTCACTCAGGTAAACGGGTTGCCTTAAAAATACAACATGCTGGCATTTATAATGTAATTGTCGAAGATATAAAGGTTATGTACAAAATAGCCCATGTATTAGAGAAAAAAATACCCTCTTTAAAAAGTTTCGATCCTGTAGGATTGGTTAAGCATTTTGAGGCTTCAATATTAAAAGAACTTGATTTTATAAATGAATCTGTTAATGTACAGCGGTTTTACAATAACTTGGCCAACGACCACTCTTTAGAACAGTTTGCCAAGGCTCCCAAAGTATACCAAGAGTACACAACAACAAAAGTTTTAGCATTGGAGTTTGTTTCAGGAACAAAAATAGATAGAATAGAAAAATTAAAGTCTAAAAACATTGACACCAAAATTATTGCCCGTAGACTATCGATAAGTTATTTCAAACAGATTTTTGAATATGGGTTCTTTCATGCAGACCCGCATCCTGGAAACTTATTGGTGCTCCCCAACAATCATATTTGCTATTTAGACTTTGGAATGATGGGAAGCATGCTACCTAGAGATATTTTAATTTTTGGAAAGCTGTTTATTGCCATCAACAATAAAGATGTAAAAAAGATAATTAGAACATTACAGCAACTTTCAAATAATGCTCCCATTTTAAATAGGAGAGATTTAGAATTTGATATTAACGAATTTGTCGAAAAATATTATGTTCGAGATGTCCATAAAAATGAAATGAGCACCATTCTATTAGAACTAAAAGATATCATCATCGCCCATGGCTTAAAAGTACCTACTTACTTCTTCCTTTTTGCAAGATCATTAATTACCATTGAAGGTGTTATTGAAAAACTCGACCCCAGCTTAGAACAATTTGAAATTGTAAGGCCCTATTTAAAAAGTAGTGCCACAAAAACATACAACCCTATATTAATGGGTAAGAAAATTGTTAACTCAATCGTAGAATTAACCGATTACATGGATGAATTCCCCTTAGATTTGAAGAATGCAATACGTAAAATAAATTCTGGACAAATAAAGGTTGATTTAACCCATAAAGGTATAGACCCAATGGTACATACCCTTCAAAGAATAACAAAACAATTAATTGCCGCATTTATTATGGTAGCTCTAATTGTTGGAGCAACCCTGTTTATCATTTTCGAAATCACTCCACTTTTAAAAGGTATCTCTGTATTGGGTATTTTAAGTTTTGCCTCTGCTGTAATTATAGGTTTTGGAATGGTCTCCAATATCAAAAAAGGTGATTATGACTATTAGTTACATTCATTTTAACAATGAACTAAACGATAAGTTTAATTATTATTTAAAACAGAGCAAGGGATTCCAAAAAGTTGCTTAGAAGATTATCTTATTGTGGAATCCCTTCGTGTATTTAGGATGGTATTTTAGGTTTCCTTATTTAGTTCAAGGTTTAGAAAATGCATTTTTAAAATGTCCATAGGCTTCAGATATTTCATTTTGGAAATGTTCTAGTCTGGTTTCTTCTTTTTTCCTAGCATATTTACCCTTAAATTTATCTATAAAACTATTGAACTCATTTTTACCCCGTTCAAATGATTCATTGGCTGCTCTTTTGTCTTTTTTAAACTTTTGCTCTAAGATCTCCAACTGAATTTTAAACTGCTCTATTTCAATAAGTGTTAGCGCATACATTCTATTTAACGTCTCATTAGTCTTTATTTTTACTTCAATATCATGCAAAGTGGTTAACAATTGCTTTTTTTGTTTTTTAAAAACCTCTCTTGTTTCTGCTTTTCCCAAGGCCAATTGTACACGAAGTTCATCAAATTTGGTATGTAGTTCTTCTATTTTTTCTCTAATGCCTTTAATTTTAAATTCACTATTGTGAAGAAATAGGTTAAATTTCTTCTTTACTTCTTCGTACTTATCTTGAGCTTCTGCCTTTCCTAAAGCAGATTTGACTTGAAATTCTTCTAATTCTATAGCCGATTTTCTAAGGGCTCTAATTATTTTTTCAACAAATTGAATATCTTCTTTATTTTTCATGATGGATTGAATTTATAATGCTATTAAATATCCTAACAATATCGAATTTGTACAATGACGAGCATCAGTTTTGCCTATTGATAACTAAAAAATCATAATAACTTTTTGCGCATAATTTATAGTTTATCTCTAAAGTTTTTTAGTAAACTATGGGAGATCAAATGATTTTAATCATTTTATATATAGGAGTGATATCATAAATTTAAATATTTGAAAAAACCTAATATGCTCAAATTAATCCAAATAGAAGCGTTCTTTGTTGAAATTGGCGAACTCACAAATTTTGCTAGAAGGTTTTTTAAAGAACTTATTAAAAAGCCCTTTGAATTTAATGAGTTTTTAAAACAATGTTACAATGTTGGAAACCGATCTTTTCTATTAGTTGGTATTACCGCTTTTATAATAGGTCTTGTAATTACATTACAGACAAGACCAACTCTTGAGGAGTTTGGGGCTGAATCATGGATGCCCTCTATGGTTAGCATATCGATTGTTAGGGAAATTGGCCCCGTAATTATTGCACTAACATTTGCTGGTCGAATTGCTTCTGGAATTGGAGCCGAATTAGGTTCCATGCGCGTAACAGAACAAATTGATGCCATGGAAGTCTCGGGAACTAACCCTTTTAATTTCCTTGTGGTTACTAGGGTGCTTGCCACTACATTTATGCTTCCTATATTAGTAATATTAGGTGACGCCATTGCGCTTTATGGCTCTTATATAGTAGAAAACCTAAAAGGTGATGTCTCCTTTCCGCTTTACTTTAACAAAGTTTTTAATGCTCTAGGGTTTGGTGATATAATTCCTGCTACGCTGAAGACCTATTTTTTTGGATTTGCCATTGGTTTGGTAGGGTGCTTCAAAGGTTATTATTGTAATAAAGGAACAGTTGGGGTTGGTTTGGCGGCAAATTCTGCAGTCGTATTTTCATCCATGCTTTTGTTTATTATAGACTTTATTGCGGTTTTTGTAACAGACATATTTTTTGAAATTTAAAAGATGACTCTAACACAAAACATACAAAAACGAAAAGCTTTAAACTATAAAAGGCCTATAATCGAAATTAAAAATTTAAAAAAGACATTTGGTAATCACACAGTTTTAAATGGATTTAACTTGTTACTTTTTGAAGGTGAAAACCTTGTAATAATGGGTAGGTCGGGCTCAGGAAAGTCTGTGATGATAAAATGTTTGGTAGGGCTAATGGAACCTGATTCTGGCAGTGTTAAAATAATGAACAAAGATATAGCTAAGCTGGATCAAGTAGATTTAGACGAATTACGAACCGAAATTGGTTTTCTATTTCAAGGAAGCGCACTTTACGATTCCATGACTGTAAGAGAAAATTTAGAATTCCCTTTAAGGCGACATAAACATAAGTTTGGTAAAATAACCGAAGCAAAACAACTCGTAACTGAAGTCCTAGAAAGTGTAGGTTTGGCCCATACCATAGACTTAATGCCAGCTGAACTTTCTGGTGGTATGCAACGACGAATCGCATTAGCGAGAGCTTTAATATTGAAACCTAAAATCATTCTGTACGACGAACCAACTAGTGGGCTGGATCCAATAACTGCTAAAGAAATTATTGAACTTATGAGACGTGTGCAGCAGCAATACAAAACATCGTCCCTTATAATAACTCATGATGTGGATTGTGCCCGAGTTGTTTCGGAGCGTATGATATTACTAATAGATGGCATCAATTATGCCGAGGGAACCTTTGACGTATTACAAGCATCAAATGATGCCAAGGTAAAAGCATTCTTTAAATAAATATATATATATCATGAAAAAAACATACAATCAAAAACTCTATTTAGGTCTCTTAGTTATAATAGGGCTAATTGTTTTTGTGGTAACCATTTACTTAATTGGTAATCGCCAAAATATGTTTGAAAAAACCTTTACTATTAGTGCTAATTTTAATAATGTAAATGGCCTTATGCACGGTAATAATGTGCGCTATTCTGGAATAAACATTGGTACGGTAAAGACTATTTCAATGATAAACGACTCAACAATTAATGTCACCATGACCATTGAAGAAAAAATGGTAGAGCATATTAAAAAAGATGCAATTGCAACCATAGGAACCGATGGTCTAGTAGGTAACATGATAGTAAATATTATCCCAGGAAAAGGGAATTCCGATATGATTTCATCTGGAGATGTCATTAAATCTTACACCAAAATTGGTACAAACGAAATGCTCAACACTTTAAATGTAACCAATGAAAATGCAGCCTTATTAACCGCAAAATTACTCAATATAGCAGATGCAATGGCAGATAGCAAAGGCACCTTTGGTATGCTTATTAATGATACCGTTGTATCCCATAACTTAAAGCAAACTGTTAATCAATTACGTATTATGAGCATCGAAGCCAACAAGTCCATGAAATCCCTTAACTCCATAATCAATACCATAAATTTTAATGAAAGTGTTGCCGGTATACTACTAAACGATTCCATTGAAGCGCAAAAAGTAAGAGTATTACTTACTAATCTCGAAGCTTCTTCAGAAGGGATTAAAATGGTAATAAACAATATAAATGAAACCATTACTGACTACAAAAATGGTAAAGGAGCAGTAGATTACCTATTTAAGGATGAAGATTTCGTAAGAAATCTAGAGCAATCCATTAAAAATATTAACGAAGGAACTGATAAGTTTAACCAAAACATGGAAGCTTTAAAGCATAATTTTTTAACAAAACGGTACTTTAAGAAGTTAGAGAGGCAAGAAAAAGAAAAGCAAACAAGTAATTAAATGATTTTTATAAAACCTGTAAATTAATAATGAAGTGGAACAAAGTTCTACATAAATTGGCGTTCTCTTCCTGTAACATCATCTATATCTATTTTAAAAACTACAGGTGTGCCTTCTTTATATATTTTACTGGAAAATTCACTTAAAAACTTTAAGTCTCTCCCCTCTTTCCATTTAATTAAACCTTTTACACCTTCTGTAAATTTATGCAAATTAATTTTGGCAGCACTTCCAATAAATTCATCGTAGACGCCATAAGCCACTACAGATCTCCAATTATTAACGGAATCTATTTCAGAAACTTCTAATGACACAGCACTATTAATACGCAAGGCCTTTATCTTATGGCCAATTCCCGAATAACCAATTATAGCATTAGCACTATTATCGTAAAAATATGTAATAGGCACTATGTAAGGGTGGTTGTTATAAATATATGCCAAATGCCCTATAAAATTATTTTGGAGCAATTGGTAACATTTAGATTTTCCTAATTTAAGAATCATTTCTACAACTGGTTAATTATGCAACTAATTTATTTGATACCATGAATTAAAAAAATGATATTAGTCAGTTTGATTGAAGTGTAATAAAAGTAACTTCTGGTCGCATACCCAACCTACCGGGAAAACCAATCCACCCCAATCCCCTGTTAACATACAAAAACTGCTCATTGTGTCTATATAAACCTACCCAATATTTATATTTATATTTTATGGGGCTCCAGGTAATATCCTTGTAATTAAGTCCAAGTTGCATACCATGTGTATGTCCAGAAAGTGTTAAGGCTATATCTGTTTTATCAATTACCTCATTTGGCCAATGACTAGGGTCGTGAGAAAGCAAAATTTTAAAGGGGATATGCTCTATAGCTTTCATAGATTCCTTTAAATCACCGTATTGTTTAAATGGTGGTTTCCCCAAATTTTCAACACCTATTACAGCTAATTTTTCATTGTTAAGTTCTACTATTTCAGATTCATTTAGTAACAACCTAAAACCAATATCCTCATAAAAACGTTTTATTTTAATAAAATTGTCTTTCTTTTCTTCTTTAGTATTCCATTCAGAATAATCACCATAATCATGGTTTCCAAGAACTGCATATTTTCCTTTACTCGCTAATAGTTTTTTAAATGTACTATTCCAACCTCTTAACTCCCATGCATAGTTATTAACCAAGTCACCCGTAAAAAAGATAAAATCAGGGTGCAAATTATTAATCAATTTAATGGCCTTTTGTAAAATCTCATATCGGTAATTGAACCCTCCAATATGCAAATCGGATATTTGTACAATTTTCAAACCTGCCAAGGCCTTTGGCAACTTTCTAAAATGTATGATATGGGTATGTACCTTAAAATGGTAAACAGATTTAAAAATAGCATATACAATTACAACAAAGGGTAATACCCCAGAGAATAAACCAACCAAAGGTACCACAATGGTCGACTCTTTTTCTGCTATAATATAGTTTCCAAAAAACAATATCGATATCATAATAACAAACAAAACCTTTGGTATAAACGATGAGACCGTAAGCCCATATAATGAGGAAACCAATAATTGTCTGCGCCTTGGATTAATGTCGTCCAAGGTAATCTTAAGAACAATTACTGCCGATATAAGACCTATAGTAAAACACCAAAACAATACATAGATAATACTTTTAAATGCTGGAGAAATTAGCAATCGTGTAATTTCCTGAAGCCAATAAAACGACAGTACATCTACCCCGACAATAGCTATACATAACAATATTATGGTAAACAGGGAGTAACTCCTCATAAACATTCATTTTAATTGTTTCCCTTTTAACCTCCGTTTATCCTTTAAAGCCCAATAAATCCCTTTAACATCTGAGGCCCATTTTTTATACATAAAAATTAAAGTAATCTCTTCAATTGTTTCCAAAACACCTACTATGATCATTGTATAAAACAAAATAGATTCAGGTCTAAAGAATAAAGACCATAAAATAAACAAGCTTTGTAGTACGGCCGATATTTTAGCCAGATAGGTATGAAAAGCTGTTGCCTTCCCATATTTCAAATAAGCCAAGATCATTTGAACCACATAAGGTATAAAGGCAATGAGTATTAATGTAAGGTTAGTTATAATAAAGTCGGTTTCAAAATAAAACAAACCAATAAGCCCTATAATAAGTGTTATTTGGTCCCCAAACGAATCCAATTGAGACCCTCTAGGACTTGTTAGATTAAACTTTCTCGCTAAATAACCATCAATGGCATCTGTTGAATAACTTACCAGTAAGAGCCAAGTGAAAACCAAACGACAATCCAACCACAATAAAACCAACAAGACTGGTGCTACCACTATTCGGTAGAACGAAAACCAATCGGCTATATTAAAGTTTTTGAACGTTAGCATCTATTCTGCTTTATTTTTTAATTCAACATTTATTTCCGGTATCTTAATAAGTTCTAAAGTCGCAGATGCTAGTGACACTTTACCTTTTGTTTTCTTTATGGCCTTATGGATTTCATCATATAACAAATGTTTGGTAGAGCGTCTCCTTTTATAATCAACGATATACCTTAAGTTAAATTGAATCCAGTTATCGGTTAATGAAATGGCTAATGTAGGATCAACCAAAGCATCTTCAATATAATACTTATTAACAACCGATTTCCATTGAGATTTAGACTTTGCTGTAAATTCCGAAAGGATATTTGAGGCTATCTTAATGATCAGCGATTTCGCGATCTCCTTATCGGACCCATAGGTAACCGGTAAATTAAGCTCATCCCATATAAAAGGAAAATCTTGGGAATAATTGTAAATAGGTCCTTTAAAAACAAAGGCATTACTTAATTTAACAATGCGCCCACTGTAATTATCACTACTTACCCATTGTCCAATTTCCATCATAGTCGTATAAATACTATCTACATCAATAACATCTCCCTTAATCCCATTGATTTCTATTCTAGCCCCAGGTTTATAGACTTTAACGATAAAAATATATAATGACCCTGCAATACTTAAAATCAGTTCCTGGAGTGTAATGGCAATTCCTGCGGTAAACAATCCAATGGCCAGTGTTAAGTCTTTAATATTACCCGAAAAATATGAGAAGGTCAACAATATTAAAATAACATAACCCAGTATCTCTATGCCCTTTTGAGATTTATACCTTGCTACTGTATCTGTTACTTGTTTTCTTAAAAACCTTCGTGCAAGTTGTATAAGGATTAAAACAAATACAACTAACAATAGATATTTTACAATACTATATGTAGTTGGGTGTTCAACAATCCATGTTTTAATTTTATCCATGTTAATTGTTTATAAATCTTCATACAATCTCAACCTATTGTGCAGCATCCTTATTTCTTGTCTTAAAGCATATACTTGCTCCAATAAATTATAAATGGCATCAATACCTTCAATATTTATATCTAAATCATAGTGTAACCTAACTATTTTTTCAACCTTTATTAATTCTTTATTATGAATAAAAAATGTGCCCTTATAAGCCTTTAATTCAATAAGTTGAAATTCTTCTAACCTATTAATAAAGGCTACAGGAATTTTATAATGCTTACAAACTAATTTTACTGGTATTAAATCTGTTCTTTCCATTATGATCGTAACGCTTGTAACTGTTCAATTAATTCTTTTTCCCTACTCGATAGATTAGTAGGTAATTTAATATGATAGGTTATTATTAAATCCCCGAATTGTGCCTCTTTTTTATATTTTGGAAAGCCTTTCCCTTTCAGTTTTACTTTAGTGCCATTTTGGGTCTGTGGTTTTATGTTGAGTTTTACTCTTCCAGTAAATGTCTCCATAGTAATCTCTCCTCCCAACAAGGCCGTATACAAATCTAAATCGACGGTAGTGTATAAATTTTCTTTATCCCTTTTGAATTTAGAATGGTTTATGATAGAAAATTGAATATACAAATCCCCATTGGGACCTCCATTAATACCTTTCCCACCATGTCCCTTAATTTTTATTACTTGCCCATTTTCAACACCCGCTGGAATGGTAATTCTAATGTTTTTGTTATTAAGGGTTAACGTGCGTTTATGTGATGTATATACATCTTTCAAGTTTAATTGTAATTCGGCATTTAAGTCCTGGCCCCTAAACTTAACTTGCCTACCTCCTGTTCGGGAATGCGAACCAGTAAACATATTTCTAAAAAAAGCTGAGAAATCTTCTTCAGAATACCCTTTGGAGTCACTTTGGTAATGTCCTTTATATGGCCCTTGATGCTTAGATTTTTCAAATTCATCTGCATGTTGCCAATGTTCACCATAGGCATCATATTTTCTTCGGTTATCCGGATTACCCAATACTTCATTGGCCTCATTAATTTCCTTAAATCTCTTTTCAGCATCTACATTATTTGGATTTAAGTCGGGATGGTATTTTCTTGCCAACTTCCTGTATGCTTTTTTAATATCATCCTCTGAAGCTGATTTAGATAAGCCAAGAATTTTATAATAATCTAAAAAAGGCATTTGTTTCTTTAATTATTCAGAAAGTTAACACCCTTATCGATGATATAAAATGATTTAAATCATTTGCCGTGGGTTAGTGACTATCCTGCCATCTTCCATCATAATTATTTTATCTGTTCGGTTAGCAAAATCTTCATCATGTGTCACAACTAACAAGGAAAGGCCTTCTTCTAAACTTAGTCTTTTAAATATATCGAAAACATTCTCAGAGTTGTAGCTATCTAAATTGCCTGTTGGTTCATCTCCCATAATTAAAGCAGGGTTATTAATTAGGGCTCTCGCTATTGCTACACGTTGTTTTTCTCCACCTGATATATGAGAAGCCTTTTTTTTAGCCAAATGATCTATATTTAACGTTCTTAATTTTTCGTAAGCGTCAAATTCAATTTCTTGAAGAGATTTTTCTGCCAATTTTTTTGCTGGAAGCATCACATTTTCCAATACTGTAAAGTCTGCTAATAAATAATGAAATTGAAATACAAACCCTATATGTTTATTTCTTATAAAGGATAAATAATCCCTACTTTGGTTTGTGATAAGCTCATCATTTAAAAGAAGTTCACCTTCATAGTCGGTATCCATTGTAGACAAAATGTATAACAAGGTGGACTTACCACATCCAGATTTTCCCATAATTGAAGTAAATTCTCCTTGTTTTATTTTAAAATTAATATCCTTTAAAACATGAAAAAGAACAGGTTTTTTAAAATACTTGTTTATATGTTTTGCCTCTAATACTGTGATCATCTTATTGGCCTCTAATAATTTTAACCGGATCTATTTTTCTAGCTCTTTTTGATGGCAAATAACCCGCTAAAAAAGTGGATAGCATTGCAAAGGAAAAACCAATAATAAAAAATAATGGATTCATATTTATTGGATAAGTTTCAATTGTTGGTAAAGCTTCTGTTTTAAATGGAATGGTGTCTATTAAACTAGCTAATCCAAAACCAATAATTAATCCTAATATACCGCCAACAAAACCAATAATCATCGCTTGGCTCATAAAGACAAACTGAACATCTCTACCAGAAAACCCAGTGGCCTTTAAAATGGCTATGTCATTCATCTTTTCATAGATAAGCATATTTAATATGTTATAAATACCAAATCCAGCCACTATAAGCAGGGTAATAGAAACAGCATAGGTAATAAGATTTCTTATAGTTGTACCTGTTTCAAATTGTGCATTGGCCGTTTTTATGTCAACTGCTTTTAAATTAAATTGCTTCTGTATTGTTTTTGACAAAGGAATGGCATTTTCAATATCGTATAGTTTCACATTGATATCGGTTAAATAATTATTGGGTCGACCTAAAATACGCTGTACGGTTTTAATATTTGCAAAACTTTGAATAGCGTCTACATCTGCAATACCACTTTGATAAAAACCAACTATTTTTAATGGAAAAACATCTCCCCCAATTGGACTAACCTGGACCCGATCGCCAATTTTTAATGACATTTTTTTTGCTATACCTATCCCTAGTAAAATTCCATTATCAGTATTTTTTAACGCCTCAGCCGAACCTTCAACAATATAATCTCCAATATTAAACAACCTTAGCTCTTCAATTGGATTTATTCCAGTTAGATTTCCACCCAATTCTATGGAACCAGCGATATAAAAAATTTGTGTCTTTATCTGTGGAATAGCTCCTCTAACCTGTTCGTTTTCATTTAAATAATGAATGATTGGAAGTGCATTATGAATATTTTTCTGATTTAACTTTGGTTTAATTGAATGTACAACATTAAAGTTGTCTTTAACTCCATAATACATTTCAACTGGTTGATTTTGAGAGGGTTCTATTTCGTTATATATGTGTATGTGCGGTGTTTGATTTAAAATTAAGTTATCCAGCATAGCATTCAACCCGGTCATAAAACACACCAAAGTTATATAGGAACCAATACCAAAAGTTACTCCTAATGCCGCAATTGATGTTTGCTTTATTTTTGTCAATAAATGTGTTTTCCCTATACTTAATATGAGCCTCCAATTGGTCATTGCTCTGGTTTATAAATATAAGTACTACCGGTTAATCCAGATTGCACCTCAACATACTCCATATTTTGTATTCCTAAGATAAGCGCAATTACTCCTTGGTTTGTTATTACCTTATTGCCGTTTATAAGGTATGCTTTTGGAATAGTTAACACACTGTCTTTTTTTGATATAACAATATTTGCCTCACCTGAAAGACCCGGATATAATACTTCGGGTCGCATTATAAAAACTGCCTCAACTTTAAAGGTTTGGTTGCGTAGGTCTTTTTCAGGGTAAATTTTTGACACCACTCCGTTAAAGACCTCTCCATGATATGCATCTAGATGAATTAAAACATTTTGGTCCACTTTAATTTTTACAATATCAACTTCATCAACTAACATTTCAACTAAAAAATCAGAAGCACTACCAATAGAAACGAGCGGATCCATACTATTTACAATTTCTCCAGGCTCTTTATAAAGAGCATATACTTTACCATTAATCTTGCTTTTTACAGTAAAATCTTTGGAACCAATTAATGCTGCTCTGTAATTGTTTTCCGATTGCTTGACCACAGTTTGCAATTCGTTTTTTGTTCTCTGATAATTATTTTTAAGTGTAAGTAGATTATTTGAAGCTAGATCATAATTAAGTTTTTTGGTGTCATAATCTATTTTAGATCCAATATTTTGTTCCCAAAGCTTTTTTTGCCTGAAATAATTTAATGAGTCGTTTTTATATTTAAGAACAGCTGTGTTAATTTGATCTTGAATTCCCTTTAAAACGGTTGCTTTTCCATTATAGTTTTCTCTTGCCAAATCCAGAGCAAGTTTAGCAGTTTGGGCATTGAGCTTAGGTGTACTGTTTATAATTTGAACAAGTGGATCTCCTATTGAAACCGCATCTCCCTCCTCAACCATATTGGCTTCCAAAATACCGGCTACTATGGCGTAAGCTTGATACATACTGTCTGGCTGAATAGTTACCGAAGAATAAACTGATTCGGTTAAAGATTTCATAACTGGAAGAATACCATCTCGTTTATTGGAACACGAGGCAATTAACGCAATCACACCTAATATTTGAAAAACCTTCATAATCAAAAGACTAACCTAGCTTGTAACAATATATATTCATTAAGATTGGTTGCATCAATAACCCCAACAATTCTTTCTTTACTTAAAACAGGTACAAATGTTTTATTTTCAACAAAAATGATATGATAAATTTTATGAAGACTATCTGTATCTTTCACGGTTTCAAATTTTGTTTTCATGACATCCTTTACCAATACATTTTCATTGGATTTATCAATTATATCTTTATGGTATAAAATCCCTTTAATTTTATGGTCCTCCAGTACAAGAAAGTTCGTTTCTGTCCCTGAAATGATTTTATTCACAACCAAATCTATAGAGTCTTCAGGTTTAAAAGTGGTTATGTTTATCATCATAGCCTCATCAACTGTATGACCCTTAAGTAATGCCATATGTTGAATAATTTGATTTTCACCATGTGCTCCCAAAAAAACAAACAGTGCAATAATGATTAAGAAAGGGTTATATAACAATCCTGTAAACAAAAAAAGAATTGCTATAAACTGTCCAATACTTGAGGCAATCTGTGTCGCTTTTACAGGAGCCAATTTAATGGCTAATAAAGCTCTTAAAATGCGTCCACCATCCATTGGAAAAGCCGGAATGAAATTAAATATAACTAAACCTAAATTAACCAAAAACAAATAAAACAGAAAGTTTTGAATTGTAAAACTCATTAATATCTCGAAAGTTTCGGTAAAATTTAACCTAACAAATTCATCTACCGGTACAATAAAATAGAGAATTACAACAATAAGAATATTTACTAAGGGCCCTGCTAGTGTTACCAAAAATTCTTGTTTTGGTGATTCTGGGATACGTTCTAAACTTGCCATACCTCCAATAGGCAACAGTACAATTTTTTTTGTACCAATACCAAAACGCTTTGCTGCTAAGGCATGTCCAAGTTCATGTAATACAACACATCCAAAAACAGCCAAGACCAATACTATATTAAAAAAAATGCTCTCGCTATTACCACCACGCTTTAATTCACTAAAAACAATCCATAAAATTAAAAAAAAGAATGTCCAATGCACTATTATTTTAATGCCGAAAACACTACCCAAATTTAGGTTTGCCTTCATTTAGAATCGTATTTAGTTCTTAATAACTTCTATTCTCCAGTTCATATTATCTGTATATACAGCGTAAATATTATTAGTAATTTGCTTTGAAGTTACTTTAGGAGGTATTAATAATTTTTTTTTGTCCAGAACTACATTTATTCCTTTGGGATTCAAATAATGTTCTATGTTTCCATCAATATCAATAACGGCTTCAAAATATTTATAGCGAATAACATTCTTTCCCAAAACATCGTTTTTTCCTAATTCCTCTTTAAGAACATGCAATGCAATAGCCTTGTTTTTAAAAAAGTTTGTTGCATTTAAAAATTGGGGCTCTATTACTGTTTTCCCCCTTTTATCGATGTATCCAAAGTAAGTGATACCGTCTGATTCTTTAGAAATCAAGCATAGACCATTTTTAAAAACAGGATATTTATACCCATCCATTTCTGTTGTAACCAAATCATTTCTAAAATCTATAACTATTTTACCTTCATTATTAATAAAACCCCATGAACCACCTTTCATAACGGCAATAAATCCTTCATTTATAGGCGCTATAAAATCCAGTTCTTCTAAAGTCTGTGGAAATACCATAAATGGACAAACCATAAGTAATAAGATTAGTTTTTTCATAACTTAATTCATTTGTAATAAATCAAATTTAGGATGATCTATACTTTTACAAAATGATATCGATCATAATAATAACAGTATTAGGTATGTTGCTGTATAACAGCAAGAATATCATTTTTTTGAAGCACACCAGATTGACGCCAAAGCAATTTACCTTTTTTAAAGAGCATCATGGTAGGTACGCCCCTAACTTTATATTTAGTGGCCAAGGGCAGGTTTTTGTCAATATCAATTTTTATTATTCTTATGTCTTTGGAGAGTTCTTGCTTCACCTCTTTTAAAATAGGCGCTAAAATCTTACAAGGCCCGCACCATTCAGCAAAAAAATCGATCAACACTAATTGACTTGAATTTATTATACTATTAAAACTACCCATAGTTTTATTTTTTTAATTCAAGATCTAATTTAGCCAATATAATTAACTCTGATTTGTTGATACCAGAAAATGCTGCTGCAACTGCATAGGCCGTTTTATTGATTAGTTTTTTAATACTAGGGGTAAACAAGTGCTTTTGGTCATTTTTATAATCTATAAAATCTCTAAAGCAAGAGGCAACTTCTAAATTGCCTTCTTTTTCTAACCAATCAAAGACTATTTCTATTTGATAAGCGGCATCCGTTCCAAAATCGTCTGTTATAGGGTCTAAATCCAACCATTGTTCCTTAACCAAGGTTTTAAGTTTATTGAATTCTACAACACGCACTTGCCGATCCGATGCTGCTACAGCATAAAATAGCTTGCCAAGATTTTGGTAAAATTTGTGAGTCATTTTCTTTATAGTTTCCATAATAATTAAAGTAAAATTCCATGCTAATAAAGTTAAATACTTGTAAGCTTTTTAAGAATGATATAGGTCAGTCTTACTAAAATAAACGAGGAATTTTTTGTATTTTTAATGAAGCATACCGTAAGTGTATTATCCATGTTCCAACAAGATCAAGAAATATTTAATATTCTTTTAGAAATAGTTTCTGAAGGTATTATCGTTGTTGATCATCATCAAAAAATAATGGAGGTTAACGAAGCTTCTGAAGTTATTTTTGGGTACAACAAAAAGGAACTAATGGGAAGGGACCTTAACTTGCTTATCCCATCAAATTACCATAAAAGCCATGCCATTCATTTTGAAAAATTTATTCAGAAGGGAAAACGACGTAAAATGAACGAGGCAACTGATATTTATGCCTTAAAAAAAGATGGCACCATATTTCCTGTAGAAATTGAACTCAATCCTTTTTCTATCTATAACAAAACCTACATTATGGCTTTAATTAGGGATATTTCAGAAAAGCAGGAAATTAAAAAAAACCTTATGCTACGTACCCAAGCATTACAATCGGCAAACAGCGGAATTGTGATAACCGATGCTTTAAAATACGACAACCCAGTTATTTTTTTCAACTCTACATTTACAAAGTTAACAGGTTATTCAGAAAAAGAAATACTTAATCGCAATTGTAGATTTTTACAAGGGAAGGACAACAATCAAGAATCTCTTAACGTCCTAAGGAAAGCAATAAAAAAAGGAGAAAGTTGTCAGGCGAGATTGCGGAACTATAAAAAGGATGGTACTATGTTTTGGAACGATTTGTATGTTTTCCCAATTACTGATAATAAGGGTATTGTCACAAATTTTATTGGTATTCTAAACGATGTAACATTAAGAAAAAAAGCCGAAGAGGAACGTCTTCTACTTGCATCTATTTTCGATGAATCTTTAAATGAAGTATATGTTTTTGATGCCAAAACACTAAAATTCATCAACGCTAACCATGGCGCACAAAAAAACATTGGATATAGCTTGGAAGAATTAAAACAGATGACCACTCTTGACATTAAACCGAATGAAGACAAAAAAACATATAGAAAAAGAATTGATGTTTTATTAAAAAATAATGTAGTCAAGGTAAAATTTGAAAGTGAGCACAAACGCAAAGATGGTACAACATATCCCGTTGAAGAACACGTACAACGATCTAGGTTAAATGGAAAAGATGTTTTTACAGCTATTGTTTTAGACATAACCGAGCGAAAAAATTACACAACAAAACTTGAAAATAAAGTTGAGGAAAGAACATTGCAACTAGAAACAGCTCTTAATAAAGAAAAAGAGCTTAGTGAATTAAAAACCAAGTTTCTATCATTGGTGTCCCATGAATTTAAAACTCCCTTGAGCGCTATTTTAACATCTAGCGAACTCCTTAGCAAGTACACATTGGAGGAACATCAGGAAAAGCGTGATAAGCACATCAAAACAATTATAGATAAAGTTCATTTTTTAAACAACATTATAAATGACTTTTTATCAGTTGAAAAACTGGAAACAGGCAAAGTCAATTACAAATTCAGCAATTTTAAGCTGAGCAAAGTTGTAAATGAGGCTGTATATGATGCTAATATGCTTTTAAAGGAAGGGCAGCAAATAATGTATCCTGAAAACATTGATGACCTTTCACTCTATCAGGATGAAAAAATAATTCAATTAATACTTTCCAACCTACTATACAATGCCATAAAATATTCTCCTGAAGGATCACCTATAGACTTACGCATTGAACAAAATGAAAAAATCACCACCATAACGATAAAGGATAACGGCATTGGCATTCCCAAAAAAGATCAAAAACATATTTTTGAACGTTATTTTAGAGCTCACAATGTAATTAATACCCAAGGCACGGGTATAGGTTTAAATATTGTTCAAAATCATCTTGAAAATTTAGGAGGTACCATACATTTTGAAAGCGAAGAAAATATAGGAACCACTTTTATTATAACTTTTCCAAACTCAGCAACCCCATGAAAACTGTTTTACTTGTAGAAGATGATGACATATTAAGAGAAAATACAGCAGAACTTTTAGAATTATCCAATTATAAAGTTTTAAAAGCTTCTAATGGTAAAATAGGGGTTAAACTGGCTAAAAAACATTTACCTAATATTATTGTTTGTGATATTATGATGCCAGAATTGGATGGATATAGTACCTTGGAAATATTATCAAAACACCATAGAACCAAACATATTCCCTTTATTTTTCTATCTGCCAAAACTGAGCGTCATGAGGTTAGAAAAGGAATGAACTTAGGGGCCGATGATTATATTACCAAGCCCTTTACTGAGGATGATATAATAAGTGCTATAGAAAGTCGTTTGGCAAAAGTTTCTATTTTACAAGAATTAAATCATTATAGTACAGATAACAAATATGTTAAACCTCAAGAAAGTGAAATAAAAACACTTAATGATCTAAAAATATTTTTTGATGATTACGGAGATGAATTTAAGTTTAATAAAGATGAAATTATCTATCGAGAAGGAGACCATTCCAATTTCATTTACTTAATTTCCTATGGATCTGTTAAATGCTTCAGAATTGATGAACAAGGCAAAGAGTTGGTGACTGCTCTGTATAAAGAAGATGATTTGTTTGGCTACACATCATTCTTACATAATACACCACACCAGGAGACGGCTACTGCAATAGCAAATACCAAATTAACGGGTATTTCAATCTTGGACTTTAATGACATACTTAATAAAAACCACAAAGTTGCCCTGGAACTAATTGAACTTTTAACTGATGACCTATCGATGATAAAAGAACAACTTTTAGAAATGGCCTATGGTACAGTTAATAAAAAAACAGCTTCCACTATTTTAAAATTTGCTGAAAAAATAAACCGTAAACCCGAGGACTTAATAAAAATTTCAAGGAACGATTTAGCTAGCGTTGCAGGGATTGCTCCCGAAACATTAATTAGAGCATTAACCGAATTTAAAAAGCTTGGGGTTATAAAAACAGAAGGACGAAATATTAAGGTCGTGAATTTAGAAAAATTAAAAAGTATTGCTTAGTATCACTTCCATCAAAATGATGAATATCATTTTATCTAAAACTACTTCACGTTAACTTAGTGACCATAAAGATGCTTTTAGATGAAAAACATACTACTACCCACCGATTTTTCTGAAAATTCGTGGAACGCCATACAATATGCTATTCATTTTTTTAGTAAGGAGCCTTGTCATTTTTATTTACTACATATAAACAGGATAAGTGATAATTTAATGAATGGCACCCCTTATCTTGCCACAGAAGATGTACTTGAATATGTCTATACAAAACCCTCTAAAGAAAAATTACGTCAGGTCCTTAAACGCATTTCTATACTATTCCCTTCTAATAAAAACCATAGATTCTATGCCCTAACTGATTACAATTTTTTTATAGAATCTATACGAAAGCATGTTAAGGAAAAAAATATTGACATCATTGTCATAGGAACAAAAGGTGCTTCTGGATTTAAAAAAATTATTATTGGAAGCAACTCGGGAGATGTTATCACAAAAGTAAAATGTACCACGCTAGTTGTTCCAGAAAAAGCCCAGTTTACTAATCTAAAAGAAATTACCTTCCCAACCGATTTTTCCTTGAATTATGATATTAGAATATTACAGCCCCTATTAGATCTTTTGGAGAACAACAAAGCTTCTTTGCGTATTCTCCATGTTAGCAAAAATAAAACCACCCTAAATAATGACCAAACTAGGAATCGTGAGTTATTAGACGATTATTTTATAAACATAGATTCCAGTTTTCACTATTTAAACAATAGATCCCTTCAAGATGCTATACAGTGCTTTGTTGAAAGTAGAAATTCAAACTTGATTTGCATGGTAGCTAAAAACCTTAATTATTTTCAACAACTATTGTTTCATTCAAAAGCTGAGGCTTTAAGCTATCATATGAAAACACCTTTTTTGGTATTACACGAATCTTAATAAACTATTATGGAACGCTCTATTTTTTTAGCTAAATTTTGGGGTTGGTACCTCATTATCTTCTTTGTGATATTAAGCTTTAATCCTAAACGCATTAAACAAATTTTTACAGATTTAAAAGATGAAAAATTTTTAATTATTTCGTCATTTGTTTCAATAATTGTTGGATTGTTAAATGTGTTGTTCCATAATATTTGGGAAGCAAACTGGAAACTTATTATCACACTTATTGGATGGGCATCCCTTTATATGGGATTATCATTGTTTATATTTCCCAAACGAACCGTAGCTGCCCTAGAATATATCAATATAAAACTCGTACAGGTGATTTATACCTTGTTGTTTTTTATAGGGCTGTTTTTATTAACTGCTGCCTATAACATCATTACTATTTAATATTTTTAAAACTGATATATATCATTTTGCAGCAAAATAAAGTGAAGTATATTAGCATAATACTTAAAAAGTTCATTTACATAATTACTAGGATTTAGGTACTATTGTTACATTACAATAATACCAAAACAAAGTAGCTAGTGCTATTTTTTAACGGGAAAACCCAAATACAAGTTCTTTAGAAATAAAGATTATGTTAAAGACAACCGAACGTTAGATTATGTCATTAAATGCTTTGGGGAAACAGGAGGTTACGATCTCCTGTTTCTTATAAAAAAAAGCAGGCTTAAATATTACTCAATATTAAGTACTGCCTAGAAATACTTGGCGATATTAATTACCTGAATATTTGATACCCTTTATGGTTAGTATAATGGTTAGAAAAAGATTGTTAGTAAAATCAAGTATTTCAAAAAGGAAACAGGAAGCCTAAACTTCCTGTTTCTTATTTAAAAAAATGAGCTATTAATCATTTCACATACTCAATATGGTGAAAAAGAAAAGGGAATTAATCATATAATTCCCTTTTTTACCTATTCTTAATTTTTTCGTTTAGAACCACAAATCAAAGTGGTAGGCTTCCAATTAAATCATATGTGACCTATTCTTGGGGCATTGATAAATCTGATATATATCATTGAATCAACTGAGTATAGTATTTAACTTTAATGATACTATGTTACTACTGTTTTTTTATGAATAAATATGGAACACAATCATGTCCATACAAAAATTAAAGTATAATGTCTTGAAAATTTTATAATTAAACTTTAGGTACAAAAAAATTAAAAAGCTTAAACGAATGAAAAATATACTGGTTCCCACCGATTTTTCTAAAAACTCATGGAACGCTATAACCTATGTATTACAGCTTTTTAAGCATGAGGACAGTAAGTTATACTTGCTAAACACATATACTCCTACGGTTTACCATATAGAATATGTGTTAAGGAAATCTGCACAATTTGGAATGTACAATGTGGTTAGGGAAAATGCTCTAAACGAATTAAACTATTTTAAAACCCGTATAGAAAAAGAATTTAACAACCCGAAACATACTATTGAGACCATAGCTGCTTATAACTCACTTGTACCAGAGATTAAAACCATTGTGGAAGATAAACGCATAGATTATGTTGTTATGGGTACCAAGGGGGCAACTGGAGCTAAAGAAATTTTATTTGGTTCTAATACGGTGCATGTCTTAACAGATGTAAACTGTCCTGTCCTAGCTATACCGAATAATTTTGAATTTGAACCACTACATGAGGTTTTGTTCACAACAGATTACGGTATAAGTTATAAACCTTATCAAATTAAACCGATTATTGACATTATTTCACTTACTAATGCTAGGGTTAACATTCTACATCTTACTTATGGTTATGATTTATCTGAATTTCAAAAGAGGAACAAAAAAATACTTGACGGTCATTTCAAAAAATTAATCCATTTTTTTCATAATGTTAGTAACCAAACCGTAGAAGAGGGAATTACAAATTTTCAATTAAAAACAAGAATAAATTTATTGGTTATGCTCAAAAATAAACGTTCGTTTTTTGAAAACTTGTTCTTTAAAAATACAATAAACCAAATCGGTTTCCACTTAAATGTGCCCTTTTTGGTAATTCCAACGTTACCTTAAAACAATAAAAGAGAACCAATGAAACAAAGCATATTAATACCCACCGATTTTTCAGATAATGCTTGGAACGCCATTGTTTATGCTTTAAAATTATTCAAGGATAAGCTTTGTACTTTTTACTTTTTACATGCTACAACCATTAAAGTATCAACACTTTCCAACCTTTCAAATAAACTGCTAAAAAAAATGGAGCAAGAGGCCATGGATGAATTATTGGAATTAAAAACTTTGGCTGAAAGCGCTGATGCTAATGCAAACCATGATTTTCAAATTATCCTAAGCCTAGACGATTTGAGAGCAGCGGTTAAAAAAGTGGTTAAAGAGCAAGATATAGATTTGGTTATTATGGGAACTAAAGGTGCTACCGGTGCCAAAGAATTCTTTATTGGAAGCAATACAGTCCACATGGCAAAAGAATTGAAAGATTGTCCTATTTTAATAATCCCACAAGATTATGATTTTATTGAACCCAAACAAATTGCTTTTCCAACGGATTTCAACCGATTTTTTAGTAATAAGGAATTAAAACACTTAAAGGAACTAGCAGATTTATATGATTCTAAAATTAGAATTATGCACATTAGCATAGAAGATCAACTAAACGATATACAAGAATACAACTTAATAACACTTAAAGATTTTTTGGATAATTATGATTATTCTATTCATTGGATTCCAAAGTATACCAATAAAGCAACAGAAATAGATGATTTTATTGAAGAACTGGGCATACATATTCTGGCTATGGTAAATTATAAACACAGCATAGTTGAAAAATTAATAAATGAACCTGTAATTAAAAAATTAGGGTTTCATGCTAAAGTTCCTTTTATGGTAATACCAGAATAAGTTGATATCGATCATTGCCCAAAGACCTTTTTAAGGTTAAATTTATATAAGTTCTTAAATCATGAAATACAAAATATTACTGCCTACAGATTTTTCCAAAAATGCATGGTATGCTATTACTTATGCTTTGGAACTGTACAAAAAGGATTTCTGTGATTTTTATATTTTAAATGTATTCTCTGCAACAAACCATGTAATCGATAGCTTACTGAACATGGAACCTGGTAATGAATTGTATGAATCCGCTAAATTAGAATCAGAAAATGGTCTTGCTAAAGTATTAGATATGCTGGCCTTTAAAGATTATAACAACCAAAGGCATCACTTTAAGACTATTTCTAAGTTCAATAATGTAGTTGAAGCTATAAAAAATACTGTTGAAGAGAAAGATATAGAACTAATAGTCATGGGGACTAAAGGCAAAACAGATTCTAAAAAAAGAATATTTGGCAATGTAGCTGTAAATGTCATGGAAAATGTTAGGAACTGTCCCGTCCTTGTTGTTCCAGAAGGAGCAAAACACCATTTACCAAAGGAAATCGTTTTTCCTACAAGCTATAAAACGCATTTTAAAAAAAGAGAACTTAACCATTTAATAAATTTAGCTAAAAAATGCGATGCAGCCATTAGGATATTGCACGTTGCTACAGAAAAGAGACTAACTAACAAACAGATTAACAACAAGACTCTTTTAGAAGAATATTTTAAAGAACTTCCCCATACCTACCACACGCTTAGCCATGTGGATATTCCAACCGCTGTAAACTGCTTTGTTGAGAGTAGGGCCAGTGATATGGTGGCATTTATAAATAAAAAACATAGTTTTTTTAGAAACGCATTAAGTCATCCATTAGTAAAAGAAATGGGATACAATTCTAAGGTACCCCTTTTAATCATGCATGATTTAAGGAACTGAGATCAAATATTAAAATTTAAACTCATGAAAACAGGTGTCTGGTTAGATAAAACAAGAGCAATTATAGTAACTCTGTATAATGGAAAAGTGAGTTTAAATACATTACTTTCCAATGTAGAACATTTTCATGTACATGGGGGGTCCGGTACACGATTTAAAGGAGGTCCACAAGATGTAGTACAAGACAGCAAATATTTGGAACGTGAAAAACATCAAATAAAAAAATACTTTAATGCCATTATTGCAGAAATTAACGATGCAGATACCGTTGTTTTATTTGGTCCTGCAGAAATGGGCGAAAAACTTCATAAAGAAATAACACTAAACCATCCTCGCCTTAAGCCTAAGGTTAAACCTGTTGTAAAAGCCGATAGCATGACCAAAAATCAAGTTAAAGCTTGGGTTAAGGCTTTTTTTAGTGATAAATAAAGCTTTGCTTAATAATTACAAAGCAATAGTAAATGGAAAACAATACATTCAATATTATTAAATCTTCGGGTGAAAAAGCAAAATTTTCATTAAAAAAGCTCAAGGCATCCTTAATCCGTACCGGGGCAGACAAACATACCGTTAACCAAATTATTGATAACGTAAGGGATGAACTGTACCAGGGCATTTCCACAAAAGAAATCTATAACAGAGCTTTTGCTCTGTTAAAAAAGGAGCAAAGTTTTTTGGCTTCTAGGTATAAACTTAAAAAAGCCATCTACGAACTTGGACCAACAGGCTTTCCTTTTGAACGTTTCATTGGTGCTATTTTAAAATATTCGGGGTATAACATTGAGATTAATAAGATACTCCATGGACAATGTATTACCCACGAAATAGATATTTTGGCCAATAAAAATGGAGAAACTTCTGTAATAGAATGTAAATTTCATAGTGAAGAAGGTCTTAACTGCAATGTAAAAATCCCGCTTTATATACATTCCCGATATAACGACGTAAAGGCGTTTTGGAATTCAAATCCAAAGAACGGTTCTAAACTTACAAAGGGTTGGGTAGTAACTAATACACGCTTTACAGAAGATGCTATACAATATGGAAAGTGTGCTAACTTATATCTATTAAGTTGGAACTATCCTAAAAGCAACGGCTTAAAAGAACGCATAGACCGCTTGGGCTTATATCCCATAACCGTGTCTACTCTGCTTTCTAACCAAGAAAAGCAATTTTTATTAAGCAGGGATGTTGTGCTATGTAGAGAATTAATTGGTGATGCTTTTTATTTAGATCATTTGGGCATTTCAGAAATAAGAAAAAGCAAAATTTTAAATGAAATACAAATGCTTTGCAATAATTAGATCCTATGGACAATTATGTGAACATACATTTTTTGGGTGGTGCCAGTGTTGTTACGGGTTCTAAATTTCTATTAGAAACTTCAGAAAAAAACATACTAATAGATTGCGGTGTGTTTCAAGGTTTAAAGAACCTAAGGGAACTTAACTGGAGTTCTTTTCCCGTAAGCGCTAAAGTAATTGATGTTGTATTGCTTACCCATGGTCATTTAGACCATGTGGGGTATTTGCCCAGACTTGTAAAACATGGTTTTAATGGAAAAATTATAGGTACAGCTCCAACATTAGCTATTTCTGAAATCATTTTGAGGGATAGTGCCAAGATCCATGAGGAAGAAGCCGAAAAAGCCAATAAGGATAAATACACTAAACACCAACCAGCATTGCCTTTTTACAACTTAGTTGATGCCGAAAAAGCCATTTCTCATTTTCGGTCAGAAGTAACAGACAAATGGATAAGTCTATCGAAACACATAGCTTATCGTTTTCAATATAACGGTCACATATTGGGAGCTACCTTTATTGAGTTGGATATTAATGGCAAACGATTTGTCTTTTCAGGAGATATTGGCAGATTTAATGACTATTTATTACATGCACCAAAAAAACCAGAATGGGCAGATATTCTGTTTATTGAAAGTACTTATGGTAACAAGCTACATGACACTGAGAATATAGAAGATATACTTTCTAATTTAATCAAGGACACCATTAATAAAAAGGGAAATTTAATTATTCCAAGTTTTGCTGTAGAACGTTTACAAACCCTTATGTATTTAATTTGGAAACTGTATCAAAAAAACAAAATACCAAACATTCCCGTGTTTATTGATAGTCCAATGGGAAATCGTGTTTTAGAGCTATTTAAACACTTTCCAGAATGGCATAAACTAAGCCATAGTGACTATAATAATATGTGCCAACATATAACGATAATAACATCCTATAAAGAAACTTGGGAAACTATTGATGATAAGCGTTCCAAAATAATCATAGCTGGTAGCGGCATGGTAACAGGAGGCCGTGTACTTACCTATCTACAACAACTTATAGATATACCCTCCACCACCATTTTATTAGTGGGTTATCAAGCAGAAGGCACAAGAGGCAGGCAATTAAAGGATGGCGTACATGAAATACGTTTTTTTGGAAAATATTATCCAGTAAAAGCACAGGTTAGAAGTATAGAAAGTCTTTCTGCCCATGCCGATCAAGGTGATTTATTAAATTGGATGACCAACATTAAAAATATTCCAGAAAAAATATTTTTAATTCATGGTGAACTCAACGCCTTGGATGCTTTTAGACTTAAAATAAAAGACACATATAACTGGAACGTAACCATACCTAAACTAGGTGATGTAGAAAAAATAATACTATAGTTTAAAATATTGAATAAAATGGAAGCACAAAAAATATATAAAAGTTTTAACGACAACAAATCTATTGACGAATTGCAGTATAATATATCTATAGCAATCAGTAGACTGGAAAATTTAAGTTTAGAGTTGGAGTTTTATGAACATTTATTGGACAAACCCATTTTTAAGAAACATGCCATAAATCTATATGAAAGGCTTACTAACTATAAAAATGAAATTAAAGGTATAAATGCAAACCGGGTTAACATATTAAATGAACTTTATTCCCATACAAATCATATTAAAATTAAAATAGAATGTGAAGACCTAGCTTGCGACAACTATTTTGTAAAAGAACATGAAGACATCGAATTAAAAATTTTCGGCTTTTACAATGCGTTATCCAATTTTAAATTTAAATTATTTCAATATCTGGAAAGCGTACTTGTTAACTAAAACAAGTATGAAAAACCACATTTAACAAATTACTTAGACTGATATATATCATTGTAGAAACTCTTTTTTGTAAATACATTATGGTCACGAAATTATAAGTGTAACCTAAAACAATACTATCATGACTACATTAATGAAACGTAAAAAAAACAAAAGGTTATCCCCTTTTGACGACAGGTTATTTACTCCATGGAGCAACAATTTGTTAAGACCCTGGAGTAATAGATTGTTTCCCTCTAATTTTGATAATTTAAATAGCTTAATGAGGTTTGATGATATTTTTAAAGACGATTTCTTTGAAGACGACAGTCTTTTACCTGCTATGAACGTAAGAGAACACGAAAAAGATTTTGAAATCGAATTTGCAGCCCCTGGGTTTAACAAAAAAGATTTTGAAGTTACAATTGAAGATGATGTCCTTCACGTTCTTGGTGAAAAAGAAGTTGAAGAAGAAGAAAAAGAAGATGATTATGCCCGAAAAGAGTTTAATTACAAATCCTTTAAAAGATCTATGATGTTGCCTCAATCTGTGGATTTAGATCAAGATGTAAAAGCAACATATAAAAATGGTATCTTAAAAGTTAAATTACTTAAAAAAGAAGAAGCCATTGTAAAAGAGCCTCCTAAAAAAATTATTGAAGTTGATTAATCACCATTAAACAGAAAGCAATATCTAAAACATATTGCTTTCTGCTTTTTTAAATTTAAAATCAATTAAAGATGAAAACCAAAGCACCCAAAATAAAATATAAAGCCTGGTTAAGTCCAGAAACAATGCATAATAATTCAAAAAAATGGCTGTCCGAATTAGCGTTCATTCAAGACGAGCAATTATTCTTTGATGATTTGATAAAATCATATACACTCCAGCTAATCGATTCAAAACATTTTACGGAAAGTAAAAAAATTATAGATAGATTAAGCCAACTTCAAAAAGAAAACAATACTCTATTTAACACGCTAAAAAATCATAAAAGAGGACTTAAAATTATGGTTGATGGCAAAGACGAGCTTGAAAAAGAACAGGCCTACAGAGACAAGCATGCAAAACTTATAATAGTTGTAAGCAAGTATTTAGAAAAATATCAAACCATAAAAAAGCAATTATTTACGTTAGTAAAAGGCATCATTAAGGAAGGAAAACAAAAGCGTTTACTTAATTAGGCATATTAAAACAATGTCATTTTTAAAACAAATAGGATTATATTTTTTGATAACAAGTTGTTCTAATGTTGAGCTTGTTGACTATTGGAAAAATCCGGATATAGACAGTTATAGTCCAACTAAAGTTTTATTGGTTGGCATAACCTCAAATATTGAAGCCAGACAGAGATTTGAAGGGCAATTAAAAGAAGAATACGAATCTAGGGGCATTGAAGCTGTAATGAGTTTAGAGTTTTTAAAATCATCTTTTACAACCAAAAAAAAAACAGAAGAAGAACTAAAAGCTCTAGAAACCAATCTCATTGAAAATGGGTTTAATACCATTTTACTAACAAAAGTAATAGGTGTTGAAGACAAGATTGAATACAAAAAAGATTATGACGGCTTCGATAGTACTTACGTAAAGTTTAAAGAAGACTATTTAAAATACCAAGATGCCTTTTATAACCCAGATTATTATAAAGAATATACCATTTACCACACAGAAACTTCTATGTACTGCATTTGCCCAACTAAAAGCAGGGAACTTATTTGGAAAGGCTATATAGATATTACAGATCCTAACTTGGTGAATGAAATTATAAACGATTATGTGAGATTGGTAGTTGTTGTTTTAGAAGAACTTCAACTTATAAACCCAGTTTCGCTTCAACCTATATCAAATTTAGAGGCTATAAAATAAAAGTAATTCTTCTACCAAATCCATAAACAATAACAATAATACATTTCATTATGTAAACATAGCTTTGGTATTTAATAGTGGGGTACCATATGTTGCTTACATCTTGAAGGGGTTTTTGCTAGAAGTTGCTTCTATGCCAAGTATACAAAAAAGAGCTATTATAATCTAAATTCTAAACCAAATGAAACTACATCTCTAGCCGATCCATAGACTACATCATACACCAATAAACGCTGAGCAATTACTAAACCTATTGAATCAGTTATGTTATATTGCATTTTGGGTACGAAATAAAGCCCTTCATTTATGTCAATTCCACTAATTCCAATAGTACCTCCAATATCAAGCCCTATAATAAATCTTTTACATAAATTAAACCTTCCCGCAGTAGCTATTGCCAGATAAGACATAGAACCATAAGCTTGGTCTCCTGTTTCGTTTTCAAAATAATATGAATAACCAGTTAGAATACCACCTTCAAAAATTTCAGATATTTTCCATAGATAGTTTACTTCTGCAGTAAGGTTATAAGAAAAGTGATCTCTTGTTTCTCCTTTAGGCAATCCAGCACTAATTCCTGCATTAAAATTTTGTGAAACCGCTGTTAAGTCAAATAACGAGACTACAATAATTAAATATAAACTCTTCATAATTACACTTTTATTAAACATTGCAAATTATACGTGACAAAACTTTACACTCTTTCTTTTGACCCCTAGTGCGTTTACTTACAGTAATAGGTAATTGTTTAATATTAAATATTTAAAGGTTATTTGGTTTTATGTCCAAATCTGTAATTCAATGAAAATACAAGTTTACCAGAAGCATCATAATCAAGATAATCAAAACTATTATCCTTAAAGACATACATTAAATTTATTCCAAATTGATCCGTAATTAAGGCTTCAGCAGATACATAACCGGTATTTAGATTCAAGATACGACCATACCTAAAGCTATATTCATGACCAAGTCCCAAAGAACTTCCAATACTTGATCTTGAATATAAAGTAGGATATGCCGAAGGCATCATAAATCCATAATTAAAATCAACATCCAAATATTTTCTCGGTCCTATTCTAAAATAAAACTCTGGTAAAATGTTATAATCTTTTTGGGCATCTTCTATATTACTTTCATCTAACCTCTCATCCTTATTAACCCGCAATTTACCAAGTTGTAGTCCTATCCCCGCTCCAATCCATTTCCCATCGATTTTATAAAAAGGATTGGCAGCAAGCATAAAATCTGATTGACTAACCTTTGTTTCTAAATTTGTGCTTTTTAAATTTCCTCCAGCTAGGTTTATACCATAAGTGTAGGTTCTGTTATATTTTTCGGTTACTTGTGAGTATCCTAAACCAATCATTTGATAAACCTGTTTATAATATTTATAATCATAAGAGGTGCCACATTCCCCCTCTCGTGGATTAAGTGCAATTTCATTAGCAAAATCACCAAAAGAAGCGCCAAAATCTATTCGCTTGTATTGTTTTATTTCTGGCATTTGATTAGGAATGGTCTGAGCAAATATGTAGAATGGTGCAAGCAATAAAACACTGGTAAGCACACGATAGCTCTGTAATCTTGTGTCAGAATATAGATAATAAAGGGATAATAAAATAGCAGGAATAAATTTTATCCAAACAACCAAAAGTTCGTATGAAGAAAAAAGCGCCCTAAATGTATATAGTATTAACGATATACAGATAATATAAATAAAATCAACATGTATGTAGGGTGAGTTTTGCAGTCCTTTAATAAACTCTTTTTGTGTATGGGTTTCATAAATCCATAAAAGAAGACCTGTTAAAATTGCATAACCCAACATACTCCATTGATAAGATCTTAATCCCCAATAATAGATAGAACTAAACTGTGATCCATTGGGATCTCTTAAAAATTCAATTCCAAATCGCATTGTAAAAAATAAAAATAGCCCAAATAGAAGAGCGCTTGCATTCTTTTTAAATAGTTTATGTGTTTTCCATACTATATATCCAATACTAAATAATAACAGACTTTCGTATAATTGAACAGGATGTACTGACAAAGAAAGAAGTGCCTCGTTTTCTATAAGACCCGAATACCACTGATTAAAATGCGCATGTGTCCCTTTAGGGTAGTGTACGGCCCAAAACCCTTTAAAAGGCAGACCGTAGCAACAACCATTAACTAAACAGCCAAATTTTAGAATACCCAAGGCAAAAGGTCCTATCCAAGCATATAAGTCCAACATAGGACGGTTAAATCCAAAAACACGTTGGGAAATTGCCAATCCTACAAGTCCAAATAATAAACCTCCTATTGCAGATCTATTATTAAATACAAGCGACTTTGTACTAATAGCACTAAGCCAATCCTGTATGGGAATGGTGAATAGTCTAGATCCTATAACCGTAAAAAGGGAAATCGTAGTTAGCATTAGTAACACCGACCGTAAATGGTAGCCGCGTTTTATACTTTTATAGATAACAACAAGAAATATAAACGTAAAAGCTAACAGATAAAACAACTTAAAATAAACGTTGGGGTTATCAATTGAAATACTCATGATTCATTAGTTTTTTATTAGAATACTGAAGGTTCATTTATGTGAGATTAACTTATTTAAACTCTTCTCTTATTAGATATACACCTAATACAAAGCCCTCTAAAGGCTAGGTGATATCATAGCATTACAACTTATAAACTATTATATTCACAGGTCTTTAAGTTCTATTTGAGCCTTAAAAAATAATACTTAAAGCCTTATGTTATAGGAAAAGTCCCTCTAACGGAAAAAAGTATAATACCTATTGCTGCTGCTATAACTACTACTGTACCTAAAACTGGAACAATTATTGATTTTGTTATTGATTTTGTCTTATTTTGTGTTTTAACAAAGTCTACTCGCTCTTTATTAATTAAATCTCTAGTATAATTTATTTCAAAGATTTTATCCTTCTTGTTTACACAGTAATAATTGTTTTGCTCTTTAACTACTTTAAAACACTCTTGCGTATTACCATCTTTATAAAATATCTTGGACTTAGAGAAGTTTTTTTTCTCTTTAGTTGCTTCGACAGCTTGATCAAGGTCAACAGGTGTTTTATTATATACAACACAACTTTGTAATAAAATTAATGTTGATAGCATTATTGATATCATTTTTAGTGATGAAGTGAATGTTTTCATGATTGTCAATTTTATCTTATTCTAACCCAATAATACTCTGCATCTGGATACCTGTAAACCATTTCATCTTCTTTCGTAAAGTCAATATCAATGATTTCGGTTTTGCCAAAACACACCATCTTATAGGTACCATTATTCATCTTTTCCCAAGTACCATCCACATAACTAGTTTCTCTTTCAAAAAATGCTAATAATGTACCCTTTTCTAGAAATTGAACTTGATTTTTAAAATCATAAGGATCACACTCTAAAATACACTTGTCTTCCAAGTTTACATCTTTGTATTTTCCCCAGGTACCAATTATTATGTCTGTATCCTTTGTTATGCTATCTATTGTTTCATCATCTTTACTACAAGATGAAATGCACATTCCCATTGTTAATAATAATAAAATGACTTTTTTCATGACTGTAAGTTTTTAAATTTGTAGTATAAATTTAAATGACACTTAGTCATTGGATATCCTAAATATTACATGAAGGAAAAAACCGGACATATTTTATAAGTAATAAATGTAATTGTATCAATAAAGATTCACAATGAGGGATATCAGTTTAAAAGCGTTTTTCCATATTCAATACAACCCTGATTTACAAGCTGTTCTAATCTAGAATTAAGATCATTTTCTAAAACTTTTCCATACGATCTATGGCAAAAAGGACATGGATTAATAGTCCCAGTTGTATCAATATAAATTGATTTTTTTCCAGCTAACATGCACCCTTTTCTACGTTGATGGTAACCTGGATAAATGATAATTGGGTAATCTAAATATCTTGATGTAAAATTGTATTCTAGAAAGAATTGCTCTAATGCAGCAATTTGGTTTTTTGTTAATAAAACATCTTTATTTTGATAATGCCCAACCGGTTTTGGTTCTAAAAATTGTACAAACATGACTCCCAAGTCCTTTGCTAGTTCCATATAATTATTAAGATTGGATTCGGTTGAAAACTCCTTGGTAATACAAATGGACAAGGCAACGATCAACTCGGCATTTATTGCATGTTTAACCGCAAGCTTAACCCAATTAAAAGCGCTCTTATGATTTCTAAATTGATTATGTTTTAATGGATCATAATGATCAAGACTAATAATAACACCTCTAATTCCAGAAGCTTTAAGTTTTTTCGCTTTAGCTTCACTAAATGAAAAACCAGATGTGGTTATCCAGAATTCTGAACTTGTCTTTGAGGACTTTACCGCGTCACATATATTTTTAAATTCCAGCATAGGTTCTCCTCCAAGAAATTGAATATGACTTACACCCTTTGTTTGCAGTTTTTTAATAATACCAGACAAATTATTAATACTTGACTGTGCTTTCCCGTTTAATTTATTCCAATTATAACAATGTTCACATCGCAAAGGGCACTTATCCGTAACAGCTATGAAGACCATATCAAACCTGTTTGAAGGTCTTTTAATTGGCTTATAATCATTTAAATGAGATAATATAAACTGGTCGAATTCTTTAGAAAACCAAGATGAAGTATAAATACCCATATAATACTTGCCTTTGACCTTAGCAAGTTTTTTAATTTTTGGTGTTCCTAGAATATTTTTTCGTAACACAATTAGGTATTTTAGTGCATTAATCCAATCATTTGGAATAGGATAGCTTCTAATTATTAATCTAAGGATTCTTAAACGCATTGCAAATCGGATTACAAATAACCAAAAACCAGAAATAAATATTCCATTCAGAGATTTAACCTCTTGAACATTTTCTTTTATTAAGTCAATATTAGAACGTTCTGCTTTGAACATAGTATCGTTCATTTGTTTAATACAACAAATTCTTCATCAGTTATTCCCATTAATACATAATATTCGGATTTTGAAAAATCAGGAAATTTTCCTTTTCTTTTAAACATTCTTAATGCTTCCAGATTTGGTTCACCTTCATATTCCCGAACATAATTATAATACCCTCTATTTTTCAAGAAAATTGAATG
Organism: Aestuariivivens sp. NBU2969; assembly: GCF_019931125.1. NCBI lineage: Bacteria > Pseudomonadati > Bacteroidota > Flavobacteriia > Flavobacteriales > Flavobacteriaceae > Aestuariivivens > Aestuariivivens sp. NBU2969. Next base: position 38,919 of record NZ_JAIOUU010000006.1, on the reverse strand, counting down.
TGTATCAGTATCACTTGCATTTTCCAGATTAAAATTAACTATAACTTCATCCCCAACCTCTGGTTGTGCTAAGTAAATATTATCTTCAGAAGTGATTAATTTAGTCACTAAATTGTTATTATGATCTATTGCCTCATATGGCGAAATATGATTTACACTTAGTGGTAGGTTTTCTGAATAATCAATACCTACATAATCCACTTCCCAGAACATAAATCCGGTTTCCAGTTTAACTCTTAATCTATCTTGAGTAATTAAATTTATGTCGATAGGAACAACTAGATCTCTAAAGGCTAATGGCCCAACTGTATTGATTTCATCAATGAGTTGCCATCCGTTTGGTGTTTCAACAAATACTGATAGTGGAATATATTGTTCACGAATCCACTTTTCACTTTGCTCTTTGGTTTTAGTTTGTTGCTGAACTTGAAATTCTTGGTAATAGGATCCGAATTGTTCATTAAATTTTCCAAAAATATAATCTAACCACATTGAATTTTTTGCTGTAAGATACAGCTTGGCATCTGCAGGATCTTCGGGCACATCAAACTCAATTATGATGTGACGCTTGTTATCATCCCTTTGCGTGGTATTATTAAAGGCATAAAAATTATTATCTTTTTCAAATACTGTTTCCTTATCTAGTACAAGGTCGTCTATAAGTACATGGTTTGGTTGAATAAGATTGGTAAACATGTACATGTTTCCTTGGTCATCTAACAGAACCTGAATATCGCTAGGATGATCTACTACAATTAGTTCTAAGAGGTCTGTATGCTGGATCTCCTTTAACTCATTTGTTACTTTAATAGAATAGTCATTATTGGAATCATCATACTTTCCTAGAGGAATATAATCATCTCTTTGCATATTTTCGGTTAAAACGCCTGGATATAGTTCTCCGATGAATTGATAGGTGTCACCACTTTTTACATATACAAATGGGCAAGAACTTTTGGTTAATAATAAGATTAGATAAATAGTACCAATAAAACTATAAGCTCCCAACATGACAACTGCAAGTTCAGTTCCCGAATCTCTTTTGTTCAAGGATATCGAGTGAATATCCTCAAACGGAATACTTACTTCTTTACCAACTTCAAGTGTAATATTGGTTTTCAGTTTTATATGAAATTCATTGGTAGGATTTTGTTTGTTTTTATTAAAGCGATTTGAATTTTTTTTCCTTGGTTTTTTATATTCATGTGAAGGACTTAAATTCTCCATTGTACCATACAACATATTATTTTCTTGATCAATTTTTATATTGTTCAAATGAAAAAGATTCTCACCTGATTGAATAATGGTATAATGTCCAAAACTATTAAAAGTGGCAATGCGTTCATTAATGTCTTCTTGTGAAGTAGTAAGGTCTGTTATTTTATAATAGCAGCTAGTGGAAAGATTAATAACAGACAATGCAAGTGCTACAGACAGAAATGAATTGATGGGGTGATGCTTTTTGAACATCTTTAAAGGATTAAACCCCAAAGTAGTTTTAACTTTCATGATGTCAAAGATTAATTAATCGAATAAATTATTAAACCTTTAACTCCTACACAATGATCTATATCATATCCTTAATGTTTTTAAATATATAATGTATTTGTATTATCTTCTTGCTGAATTATTAGGTGATACTTGTTCTAAATTTGCATTAACCAATATTTAACATACCGTGTGAAATTCTTTAGATAAAATTTTCTTGAAGTAAAAAAGCCTCACTAAAAAGGAAATGCTTCTCACGAATCTATTTATAAACTGATATTTGTCATTCCACAGAATATTTTGTTCTTATAAACTTATAGATTATACATTATTGCTATTAAGACAATTGAGATTATTCCCTTATTCTGCCATATTAAACTATAAATTAAAATCAACCATTATGAAAAAATCTGTAAGATTTAGATCTTCTGGTGTCCAGCATGGTTTTTAGAGTTGCCATAATTACAAGTATTATGGTGAAAGTGTGCGCTGTATTGTGAACGTTTTGCGTGATAAAACAGCCAAATTATCTGCTTCTCTGGTGTAATAGAAACCACTATAAAACAAAAAAACCCCCTGTAAATCAGAAGGTTATTTTGTGATCGCGACAGGATTCGAACCTGTGACCGTCTGCTTAGAAGGCAGATGCTCTATCCAGCTGAGCTACGCGACCATTATGTTGGTGTGGCAGAATTAATTTAATTGATCCTAGAAAGGTTTGTTGCAAATTAAAGCTATGCATTAATTTAAAATAAAACCCTTATGCTCTTTTAAGAAAGTAAACTTTCTACAAGAGCTCCACGCTTTTATTTGTCGGGGTGGCAGGATTCGAACCTGCGACCTCCTGCTCCCAAAGCAGGCGCGATGACCGGGCTACGCTACACCCCGGAATGAGCATATACAAAATGTCCTGTAAACATTTTAGCGAAAGGGCCAGCTGGAGGGCTGACTCACAAATCACTTAGCTCAAACCTTAAATTGCGGAGAGACGGGGACTCGAACCCCGGCAACACTTTCGCGTTGACAGATTAGCAATCTGCTGCATTACCACTCTGCCACCTCTCCTAAATATTATATTAAGAACCTATGCTGTACGACAATTTACTTTTGCCATTCAAGCGGGTGCAAATGTAATTTATATGTACATAGAACGCAACTATTTTTTTTATTTTTTAAATATTTATTCTGGGTATTCTATTCGCAGATGATAAATATTTGACAACTTGTGCTTAAGTACTTTTTTTATCGATTCTATTTCCTTAAAAGTGATATTGGCATTTAAGAATTGTTCTTCTTCTATTTGCTTATTGATGATACTTTCTACAAAGGCATCAATTTTAGTAGAGGTAGGCTCTTTTAAGCTTTTTGAAGCAGCTTCAACACTATCACACATCATTAGGATGGCCGTTTCTTTACTAAAAGGTTTTGGGCCAGGGTAGCTATAGTCCAACTTATCAACTATAATATCTTTTAATTCCTTTTCCTTTCTATAAAAATAATAAACCATACTTGTGCCATGATGGGTTCTAATAAAATCGATAACCCGATCTGGGAGCTTATTTTTTCTTGCTATTTCAATACCATTAATAACATGTTCAATAATAATTTTAGCACTCTCTTTTGAAGACAATTCATCATGTGGATTAATACCCGTTGATTGATTTTCGGTAAAATAGGTGGGATTTATCATTTTACCTATATCATGGTACAAAGCCCCAACTCGAATCAACATAGCATTTGCACCAACTTCATTAGCGCAAGATTCGGCTAAGTTTGCTACATTTAAAGAATGGTGAAAAGTACCGGGCGCTTTGTTCGATAATTCTTTTAACAATTTTGTGTTTGTATCCGATAGTTCTAACAAAGAAACATCAGATACTAAACCAAATAGCTTTTCATAAGCATAAATTAATGGTTGTACAAACAAGGTTGCCAGACCACACAAAACAAACCACATGAAGGTTTCCAGTTTTATCGTTTCAATAGTGCCTTCATGGATAACAAAAAAAGCAAAGTATGCTACTATGTATATTAATGTGATTTGTCCCACCGAAATGAATAGGTTTGCCCTTTTATAAAGTTCGGAAACCGTAAGTATGGTCACAATACCTGCAATAATTTGAAGAAACATATATTCATAGCTATTGGGTACTATAAACCCAAGCAGCAACACTGTAATTACATGCGCAAATAAACCCAAGCGTGCATCAAAAAAAGCTTTAAACACCAGTGGTAATATACAAATAGGGACAACATAGATGTACTTTGAGTTGTAGTTAACCACCAAAGTGGTTAAGAAAATGATAAGGAAAATGTTGAAGAAAATAAATGTTACCTTGGTGTTGTCCTCAAAAACAACATACCTGTACTTCCTTAAAAATAACAATAGCATCAGCAGAGCCAAAGCTACCAATAAGGTATAGGCAAACAATATCCAATTGTAATTGGATTCATTCCACACCTGAGACTCATATTCAGATTTTAGGGAATTTAAAAGCTGGAATTTTTCACCTTCTACTATTTCTCCCTTAGAAATGATTAAAGTTCCCTTTTCTACACTTCCTCTTGTAAAAGATATGTTCTTGAATTCGTCCTCTAAAGCTTTATCTGTAAAGGATTTGTTGTACGATAGGTTGGATTCTATAATATCGAAAAACAAAGAAACAAAACCATTATTATATTTATTAAGATTGTTTATTAAACTACTCTCTATTATTTTCGATATTGCATCTGGTTTAACAAGATTTGAAAAAAAGGTCTTCTCTTTTATGGTCCTACCTCTCAATATTACCACCGTTCTTTCGTCTGGATAGTCATAGGCTTCATCCAAAACACCATACTTATATAATTTATTTAAGGTTTCAACTCCTATACCATGTAATAGATTACGTTCAATTTCGGGGATAGAATCGGGAAAAATTTTGTTGAACTCTGTTTCAAATTTATCTTTAACCTTATCAACTATAAGACTATCTAGGTTAAAATATAATACAGATTCATCTAAAATTGATTCTTTTTCTATTTTGATTTCCTCATCACTTTTTGTGATGGCAAAATCAAAAGGGGCATATAAATTTTCAGACTGCCAAGGTTTACCCTTCTCAAAATTATACTTAAACTTTCCACTTTTAGGAAATAAATAAACTATTAAAAATGTGGTACATATAAATAATAGTCCCTTGTAAATAAGAGAGTGGTTTCTGTAAAGTTTGTTTATAATGTCCTTCATTTGTATACTTTTACTTCTTTCAATTTTAAAGTAATTCCCACCTACAATATTAAGGTAAATTAAAAGAACTCAAGTTTTTCAAAAGTAATAAAATATAAGTGTCAATAGATTTTTTATAATGGTCAATCCTTTAATTTAATCTTAAAAAAATCATTATTTTCGCAAGTACTTAACTAAACAGTGATTTAATGAGTAGAGATGTTGTGATCCTTTCGGCTTCCCGAACACCAATAGGTAGCTTTCTAGGTGCCTTATCTACTGTTCCTGCACCTCATTTAGGTGCAGCAGCCATAAAAGGAGCTTTAAACAAAATAAACCTCAAAGCCGAATTGATAGATGAGGTTATTATGGGACAAGTTGTACAAGCAGGTTCTGGCCAAGCCCCTGCAAGACAAGCTGCAATTATGGCAGGCATCCCCAATACTGTACCTTGCACTACAATAAATAAGGTTTGTGCTTCTGGAATGAAAGCCATTATGCAGGCGGCACAAGCTATTGCTCTTGGCGATGCTAATATTGTTATTGCTGGTGGAATGGAAAATATGAGTTTAATTCCACATTATTTACATACCCGAAATGGTAATAAATTTGGCCCAATATCAGTTATAGATGGTATGCAGAGAGATGGCTTGGTAGATGCTTACGACCAAAATGCTATGGGAGTTTGTGCTGATGCCTGTGCTAAAGAATACAATTTTTCAAGAGAAGACCAAGACGCCTATGCCATTCAATCATACAAACGATCAGCAGAAGCTTGGCTATTTGGTAAATTCAACGATGAAGTCGTTCCTGTTGAAGTGCCTCAGCGTCGAGGTGAGCCTATACTTGTTACCGAAGATGAAGAATATAAAAATGTTAAGCTTGATAAAATACCACAATTAAGACCTGCTTTCACAAAAGATGGTACAGTTACCGCAGCTAATGCTTCAACAATAAATGATGGTGCTGGAGCTATGGTATTAATGAGTAAAACTAAAGCTGATGAATTAGGATTAAAACCTCTGGCTGTTATTAGAAGTTATGCTGATGCAGCACAGGAACCTAAATGGTTTACAACGGCTCCAGCTAAAGCTTTACCAAAAGCCTTAGATAAAGCAGGTATAGCAATTGGCGATGTTGATTATTTCGAATTTAACGAAGCTTTTTCAGTTGTTGGATTAGCTAATATGAAAATTTTAGGGCTTAAGGACACAAATGTTAACGTTAATGGAGGTGCTGTTTCATTAGGCCATCCCCTTGGATGTTCAGGAGTAAGAATCCTGATTACTTTACTTAATGTTTTAAAACAAAACAATGCTAAAATTGGAGCTGCAGCTATCTGTAATGGTGGTGGTGGAGCTTCTGCAATTATTATAGAACGTAATTAATTTTTAATGCAATACGGAATTTGTAATTTAAGCATTGTTCCTCTTAGGATAGAAGCATCAGATAAAAGCGAACTTACTTCTCAAATACTTTATGGTGAGTTTTTTAAGGTCATTGAAGCCAGAAAATCGTGGAGCAAAATCCGATTGGACTTTGATGGTTATGAAGGTTGGATAGACAATAAGCAGTTTTTTGAAATTGACAAGGACCAATACAATGCATTAAAAAAGGAAAAACCTAAGCTTTCTGGAGATTTAGTAGAATTTATTCAGGATAAAAACCATCAGCTCCATCCAGTTTTAATGGGTTCTACATTAAACGGCTTACAAGTTTTGAATCATCGTTTTGACGGCAACACTATTCAAGGCAAAATAAAAAAGTCCAACCTCATTAAAACTGCTTTTTTATACTTGAACACACCTTATTTATGGGGTGGAAAAACTCCTTTTGGAATTGATTGTTCTGGATTCACACAAATGGTGTACAAACTTAATGGCTACAAATTATTACGTGATGCCTCACAGCAGGCTACACAAGGAGAAGCACTAAGTTTTATTGAAGAAAGTGAGCCTGGAGATTTAGCCTTTTTTGATAACAACGAAGGACATATAATACACGTTGGTATTATTATGAAAGATAACTATATTATACATGCCCATGGCAAAGTAAGAGTTGACAGATTGGATCATACAGGCATATATAATGTAGATAAAGGAAAGCACACCCATAAACTAAGGGTCATTAAAAAAATTGTATAAAAAAATCGTCCGGCACTTAAAGAAACTGAGTGACCGGACGGTTTTTATATTTTTGAAATAAATCTTTATTGCCCTTCTAAAGCCTCAACTTTAGCTTTCATTACCTTATAATTAGCGGTATCTCCTGTAACACTATAAATATTCATAAGTGTTTTGGCTGCATTGATATTTTTGTCATCAATCTCTAATGCTTTTACTAAATACGGTATGGCATCTTTGTACAACTGTTGACGCTCTTCTTTGAGTTCTTCATATCGCTTATCATCTTCTTTGGATGTTCCCAAACCATTCATTTCTTCAATAAGTGGTTCTTCACGGCTTAATACCAAAGCTGCCATATTAATATAGGCATTCACATAGTTAGGGTCCAACTCAATAGCCTTTTTATAGTATTTCTTTGCATTCTCCTTATCATCAGATTCAGATGCAATAACACCTAAGTTATACTGTAATTCCGGGTTTGTAGGATCCATTTTAGTAGCCACCTCTAAAATCTCTCTAAATTTATCCTTATTACCCATTTTATAATGTACATTGGCCTCACTAAGAATTAAATTAATATCATCTGGACTTTCTGCCCTAGCATCCTTCATGGCTTCAAGTGCCTTTTCATTATTGCCTTGACTAACATAAATAAGGGCTACGTTTTTTACAATCTCGGCTTTCTTGGAATCTGTCTTGCGAACACCTGGGTCAACATGACTTCCGCTTTTAACATAAATATCCCGAGTTGTTTTGTCCATGACTTCCTCCTCACCAGATTCCTTATTGGTAGCATAGTATTCGGTAGCGATACCAGTATACCCCAATCTTTTTAATTCTTCGTATAATCCTAAAGCTCTATCATATTCTTGAACATTAACAGCAGTTGCTGCTGCATAATACAAAAATAACGTGTCCTTTTCAGAGGTTCTGTAAGCATGCTCAAAATGCTTTGAAGCAGTTAAAAAATCTTTTGCTTCGTAAGCTTCATTTCCTTTTGTTAATATATTATTGGTCATTTGTCGTTTAACCTCAGCTATTTCTGAAGCGTAAGCACCTTCAACCATATTAAAACTTTCAATAGCCTTGTCAATATCCTGACTAGAACCATTACCTCCCGCATACAAAGCTTGCCCCATTAAAAAATAGTACTTTGCCTTACTTTTTTCATCCATGGCAGACATCAAAGCTTCTGCTTGACTTAAAGCTGCCTTTGCTTCTGCATAGTTAGTTCCCTTAATAGCTCTTTCTGCAGTTTTCAACTCTTTCTTTTGGGCAAAAGAAAAGACACCTATTGAAAATGTTAAAGCTATAATAATTTGATTTTTCATTTTTTAATAATATTTAGGTTTTTAATTTTCTAAATTGTTTTCGTTAGTGGTATTATCAAGAGTTGTGCCACCTTCTTGATCACCTTTGTTTTCAATAGATTCGGTATCTTCTACTTCATCTTCATCATGCATTACTTTTGCAACAGCTGCAATAGAATCACCATTTCTAAGGTTTATTAACTTAACACCTTGTGTGGCCCTACCCATTACTCTTAAATCTTCGACTGCCATACGAATAGCTATTCCAGATTTATTAATAATCATAAGGTCGTCTGCATCTGTTACATTTTTTATAGCCACTAAATTACCTGTTTTTTCGGTAATAGAAATGGTTTTCACACCTTTTCCTCCACGATTGGTAATTCTATAATCTTCTAAGTAAGATCGTTTACCGTATCCGTTTTCAGAAACCACCAATATATTACTCTCCATATCATCTACGGCTATCATTCCTATTACCTCGTCATTATCGTTGGCTAAAGTAATACCTCGTACTCCCGAAGCATTACGCCCCATAGGTCTTGTTTTAGCCTCCTCAAAACGAATGGCCTTACCAGATTTAAGGGCTAACATCACCTGACTGTTCCCTGTGGTTAACTTAGCCTCAAGTAGTTCATCATCTTCTCTTATGGTAATGGCATTTATACCATTGGTGCGCGGACGCGAATATTGCTCTAAAGACGTTTTTTTAACTTGTCCATTCTTAGTGGCCATAATTACATAATGGCTGTTTATGTAATCTTCATCCTTAAGGTCCTGGGTACAAATAAACGCCATAACCTTATCGTCCTGCTCTATATTTATGAGATTTTGAATAGCACGTCCCTTAGATGTCTTGCTACCTTCAGGAATCTCATAAACACGCATCCAAAAACATTTTCCTTTCTGAGTAAAGAACAACATATATTGGTGATTGGTCCCTACAAACAAATGCTCCAAAAAGTCTTCATTACGCGTTGTGGAGGCTTTTTGCCCAACCCCTCCTCTATTTTGTGTTTTGTATTCTGTAAGCGATGTGCGCTTTATATAACCCGCATGTGAAATGGTAATCACCACTTTTTCATCTGGAATCATATCTTCAATACTTAAATCACCTCCTGCATATTCGATATTAGAACGACGCTCATCACCATACTTTTCCTTTACCTGAAGTAATTCTTCCTTAATGATATCCATGCGACGCTCCTTTTTGTCCAAGATATCCTTTAAGTCTTCAATGGTTTTTAACAATTCATCATATTCTGAACGAAGCTTATCTTGCTCTAAACCTGTAAGCTGACGCAATCTCATCTCAACGATTGCTTTAGCTTGTATTTCAGATAATTTAAAGCGTTCCATTAACTTTTCACGAGCTTCATCTGCATTAGATGATGCACGTATTAAAGCAATAACTTCATCTATATTATCAGATGCAATAATTAACCCCTCTAAAATATGAGCACGCTCTTCTGCTTTACGCAACTCATAAGTGGTACGTCTCACAACCACCTCATGCCTGTGCTCAACAAAGTAGTAGATTAAGTCCTTTAAATTAAGTAATTGAGGGCGCCCGTCTACCAAGGCGATATTGTTAACACTGAAGGATGATTGCAAAGCAGTATATTTATAGAGCTTATTAAGCACAATGTTTGGTATGGCATCTCGCTTTAATACATAAACAATGCGCATCCCATTTCTGTCCGATTCATCACGAATGGTAGAAATGCCTTCCAGTTTCTTTTCGTTCACCAAATCGGCAGTCTTCTTAATCATATCTGCCTTATTGATCTGATATGGGATTTCAGTCACTACAATACATTCCCTACCGTTAACTTCTTCAACATTGGCCTTCCCACGAATTACAATTCGTCCCCGTCCAGTTTGAAATGCCTCTTTTACACCATCGTACCCATAAATGGTTCCACCTGTTGGGAAGTCGGGAGCTTTAACATATTTTATGAGCTCATCAACCTCAATAGCACTATTCTCTATAAATGCGACAGTACCATCCACGACTTCAGAAAGGTTATGGGGAGGCATATTGGTAGCCATCCCAACCGCAATACCAGATGCACCGTTTACTAGCAATCCAGGGATACGTGTTGGTAAAACAGTAGGCTCTTGTAAGGTATCATCAAAGTTTAATTTATGGTCTACAGTCTCTTTATCAATATCTGCCAACATATCCTCAGATATCTTTCGCATACGCGCTTCTGTATAACGCATTGCCGCCGGACTATCACCATCAATAGATCCAAAGTTACCTTGCCCATCAACCAACATATAACGCAAACTCCATTCTTGAGCCATTCGTACCATAGCGTCGTAAACCGAGGTGTCACCATGGGGGTGATATTTACCTAAAACTTCTCCAACTATTCTTGCGGATTTCTTGTGTGCTGAATTTGCTCTAACACCTAATTCGTACATACCATACAATACACGTCTGTGAACGGGCTTTAATCCGTCTCTAACATCTGGTAATGCACGTGACACAATGACCGACATTGAGTAATCAATGTACGCCGATTTCATTTCATCCTCAATGTTAATAGGGATCAATTTTTCTCCTTCTGCCATATATTATTTAATTAAAATTTTATTATTTTTCAAAACATGCTAATATAAGTATTTCATTAGTTAGGACAGGACTTTATGGTGCTTTTTTTAGTGGTTTTTATTAACAATTTTATTATTTTTTTTGGTTAATAAGTATCTCCTAAAATGTTTTGATTTTATAAAGATTTTTTCGTCAATTAGCATTTTAAGGTATGGTTTTTGACTTTAGTAAACTATTATTAGTATTTTTAATGCAGAAAGGAGACAATTATGGATGATAATTTTTCACCTAGAGTAAAAGATGTAATTGCATACAGTAAAGAAGAAGCTTTGCGATTGGGCCATGATTTTATTGGCACAGAACATTTAATGCTTGGGCTACTACGGGATGGTAATGGTAAGGCTATAAACATACTTAATGCGCTGAATGTAGACCTAAACCATTTAAGACGTAAAGTGGAGATTCTAAGCCCAGCTAATCCTAAAATTTCTGTAGTATCAAACGAAAAAAAGAATCTGCACCTAACCAGGCAAGCAGAACGTGCCTTAAAAACAACCTTTTTGGAAGCAAAACTGTTTCAAAGCACATCCATTAATACTGCTCACTTGCTTTTATGCATTTTGAGAAATGAAAACGACCCAACTACCAAACTTTTAAATAAATTAAAAGTTGACTACGATAATGTTAAAGAACAATTCAAGCTTATGATTACAAACGATAGTGATTATATAGAACCTAAATCGGAATCTTTTCAAGATGACGACACCAATACAGATGACGATACCTCTAAAGATAATTTATTCAATTCGCCATCAAGCAAACCAAATAAAAAGTCAAAAACACCTGTTTTAGACAATTTTGGACGTGATTTAACAGCTTTGGCTGAAGAAGGCAAGTTAGACCCTGTTGTTGGCAGGGAAAAGGAAATAGAGCGTGTCTCACAAATTTTAAGTAGGCGCAAGAAAAATAACCCTCTATTAATTGGTGAGCCAGGAGTTGGTAAATCTGCTATTGCCGAAGGCCTAGCGCTGCGTATTAACAAACGTAAAGTGTCCAGAATTCTTTTCAATAAACGTGTAGTAACACTTGATTTGGCCAGTTTGGTGGCAGGAACAAAATACCGTGGGCAGTTTGAAGAACGTATGAAAGCGGTAATGAACGAGTTGGAAAAGAACGATGATGTTATTTTATTTATTGATGAAATCCATACTATTGTTGGCGCAGGTGGTGCTACTGGAAGTTTGGATGCTTCCAATATGTTTAAACCTGCTTTAGCTCGTGGCGAGATTCAATGCATTGGCGCAACCACATTAGATGAATATAGACAATACATTGAAAAAGATGGTGCCTTGGAAAGGCGTTTTCAAAAGGTAATAATTCAACCTACAACTGTTGAAGAAACCATAGAGATCCTCAACAATATCAAAGGCAAATACGAAGAGCACCATAATGTCGATTTTACACCAGAAGCCATCGAGGCCTGTGTAAAGTTGACCAATAGATACATGACTGAACGCTTTCTTCCAGACAAAGCAATTGATGCATTAGATGAAGCTGGATCGCGTGTTCATATCACCAATATTGAAGTTCCCAAACAAATTATTGAATTAGAAAAGAAACTGGAAGATGTTAGAGAAACCAAAAATTCGGTTGTAAGAAAACAAAAATATGAAGAAGCTGCCAAGTTAAGGGATGACGAAAAACGTCTTGAAAAAGAATTGGCTATAGCTCAGGAAAAGTGGGAAGAGGAAACCAAATTACATCGTGAAATAGTTACCGAAGAAAACGTAGCCGATGTGGTATCCATGATGACAGGAGTACCTGTAAACAGAATTGCCCAAACTGAAATTAATAAATTAGCTCAATTGCCAGAGTTGATTAAAGGTAAGGTCATTGGTCAGGACGAAGCTGTAGCAAAAGTTGTTAAGGCCATACAACGTAATCGAGCTGGTCTTAAAGATCCTAACAAACCTATTGGTTCGTTTATATTTTTAGGACAAACTGGAGTCGGGAAAACGCAATTGGCAAAAATACTTTCAAAAGAATTGTTTGACAGCGAAGATGCCCTTGTTCGTATTGACATGAGCGAATACATGGAAAAATTTGCCATTTCCAGATTAGTTGGTGCACCTCCAGGATACGTTGGATATGAAGAAGGCGGACAATTAACCGAAAAAGTAAGACGTAAACCTTACGCTGTAATTCTATTGGATGAAATTGAAAAAGCACACCCCGATGTCTTTAACATGCTATTGCAAGTACTAGATGATGGTTATTTAACCGATAGTTTGGGCAGAAAAATAGATTTTAGAAATACTATTATAATTATGACATCCAATATTGGAGCAAGGAAACTGAAGGATTTTGGTACTGGAATTGGCTTTGGAACAGCTTCACAAAAAGCACAAGAAGATGCCAACGCCAGGAGCGTTATAGAAAATGCACTAAAAAAATCGTTTGCACCAGAGTTTTTAAATAGGATTGACGATGTTGTTGTATTTAACCCACTTGAAAAAGAAGACATCAACAAGATTATTGATATTGAACTGCAAAAACTTTTAGACAGAATTAAAGATTTAGGATATAACCTAACACTAACCGATAAGGCTAAAAATTACATAGCAGATAAAGGTTTTGATAGACAGTATGGGGCTAGACCATTAAAGCGTGCCATACAAAAGTACATTGAAGACGCTTTAGCAGAAGAAATTGTTGCATCTCATTTACAGGAAGGTGACAGTATAAAAATAGATTTGGATAATAAAACAAATGAACTAAAAATATCTATAGTTAAAGCTGAAAAGCCTACAGAATCATAATCCATTTAAAAAACTTTTTTTTAACTGGATATCTTTATCCATTTATTTAGACTTTATTATAAGCTGGTCTAACTTAAAACAAATGAAGGGTTATTTCATAAGTGTACTGCTTTTAGTAGTTATGCTTTCTTGTACATCAAAACACAAAGAAAAGAAAAACGGTGATCACTATCCTACAAAAGTACTTACCAACAATGTGTTAACAGCGCATGTTTTAATCCCTAATGCAGAACATGGCTATTATAGAAGTACACGATTTGATTGGTCTGGAATAATAGCTCAAGTAGAATACCAAGGTCACACTTATTTTCAAGAATGGCAGGATTACAATGGTACAATAACACCAGGAAAACATGATCCTTTAAATGCTGGAACCGCAACAGGTACTGCCGAAGAATTCCGAGATCCACAAGGTTTTACTGAGGCTAGGGCTGGTGAGCCCTTCCTTAAAATAGGTGTTGGAGTACTCGAAAAAGCAAATGATTCTGCATACCATTGGGATTATCCCTATAAATTTATTGAAAAAGGCCAATGGGATATTGAGACCACCAAAAATTCTATTCGCTTTACCCAAGAATTCTACACAACCTTTGGTTATGCCTACCATTATGAAAAAAATATAGTTTTGGTTGAAAACAAACCCGAAATTAAAATTAACCACTGCCTAAAAAACATAGGAACAAAAGATATTTTTATAAACCCATACTGCCATAATTTTTTTATGTTTGATAAGCAACCTATAAATACGGATTATAGAATTGAATTCCCAAAACCCATTACACTTATCAAAGGATTTGATTCTAGAGTTACCATACAAGAAAACCAATTAAAACTAAACGAGTCACTAAGCGATGATGACTGGACAGGCGGGCATATTGATCCAGGATTAACAAAAGAATATGTGCTATCCAACAACAAAACAAAAACTGCTGTTAAAGTTATTTCCGATGTTAATCACGGCCCTTTTTACATACACCTCACAGAACAGTCCTTTTGCCCTGAACCAATGGTGGAATTCAGTATTAAACCTAATGAAGAATCTAAATGGACTAGGATTTATCAATTTATAAAATAATGATAATTTCTCTAAATATATTTACAGAATAAATTTTGTGTATATGTGTCTAAAAAGTGATTAATTTTGTTGGTGCCTTCTGATTGAAAGTGTTATCCTGATACTTTTTTTGGTACCCTGACCAATAAAATAATACCAACAAAAAAGAAAATAACCAAAAACAGAATAGCGTTTCGCATACTACCAGTAAACTGGTCTATAGCTCCATAAATAATCATGCCAATAACAATACCTATTTTTTCGGCAACATCATAAAAACTAAAATAAGAAGTCGTGTCTTCTGTGTCTGGCAAAAACTTGGAATAAGTAGATCGCGCCAGCGATTGTATGCCACCCATAACAAACCCAACAATACCTGCAGCTATATAGAAATGTGTTGGAGTAATCATAAAATAGGAATAGACACAAAGCACCATCCAAATACCATTTACCCCTATTAATGTTTTAATGTTTCCATACTTTTCTGAGGCTTTTGAGGTTAAAAATGCTCCAAGAATAGCTATAAGTTGAATCAATAAAATACTACCTACCAATCCCATTTTTTTAGCATTGTCATCCGCCCAAGCAATTTCCTCCTCTCCAAAATAAACGGCAACCAACATAATAGTTTGCACTGCCATACTAAATACAAAAAAGGCATTTAAATAACGTTTTAACCTTAAGTTATTCTTGAGATCTTTCCAAACCACTTGAAGTTCCTTAAAACCGTTAAATAAAATGGCCTTAGTTATTTTATGGCCTTCTGAAACTCCTTTAGGTAGCCAATAGAATGTATATTGACTAAACAATGCCCACCAAAATCCAACTGTAACAAAAGAATATCGCATGGCTCTTTGTGAAGCTGTCTCATCTAAAGAGGATTCAATGTTTAACATTTCAGGAAACATTACCATAATTAAATTGATGATCAATAAAATTACGCTACCCAAATACCCCATAGAAAACCCTTTTGCACTAATACTGTCCTGTTGATGTTCAAAAGCTATGTCCGGTAAATAGGAATTATAAAAAACCAAACTCCCCCAATAGCCTATTAAGCCCATAAAATAGAATAGTAAACTCAAATGAATTTTATCTGGTGATATATCGAACCAAAACAAACCTATGCACCCTGCACTACCTAAATAACAAAAAAACTTTAAAAATGTTTTCTTGTTACCAACATAATCGGCAATTCCCGATAATATAGGAGAAATAAAGGCAACTACCAAAAAGGTAAAAGCTGTAACAAATGTGATTAAAGCCGTACTTTTAAATTCGAATCCAAATGCATTAATTTTTTTTATTTCAGAAATAAATAAAGCTGAATAAAATATAGGAAAGATAGACGATGCTATCGTTAAGGTATATACTGAATTGGCCCAATCATAAAATGCCCAAGCATTCAACAGTTTTTTGCTACCTTTTTCAAGTTTTTTCACACGTTTAAATTTCAATAATTATTTTGATGCGATATTAATTATAAAATTAAGAACGTGTGCAACCACTCCGTTCTCTCATTAAAAGTTTTAAACATTCCCTTTTGTGAAGAAATATTTAAAATTCGTAATGTCCGTTTCATAAAAAAAGCTGTCTTTATTGACAGCTTCTAAAGTAATCAAATAATTTATTTTAAATGGTAAACTAATCTCTAAATGATGTGATGCCAAATTTTTTGGCTTCTTCTTTAGCTCTAGGCGCCCATTTAATCAAGTTACTAATTCTTGTATCGTTTGAAGGATGTGTACTTAAAAATTCAGGCGGGGCTTGTCCACCACTATTGGCTTTCATACGTTTCCACAATTCGGCTGCTTCATCAGGATTATATCCTGCAACTGCCATTAAATAAAGCCCTATTTGATCGGCCTCGGTTTCATGGTTTCTGCTAAAGGGTAACATAACCCCTACTGTAGAACCAACACCATAGGCCTGGTTAAACACATTTCTTTTTTCTTCATCCTTAATAGCTACATTACCGGCCACAGCTCCTAGTTGTTGCAACATACCTGCACTCATACGTTGCTGGCCATGATTTGCCAAGGCATGGGCCACTTCATGTCCCATAATGGCCGCAACTCCTGTTTCGCTTTTAGCTATGGGCAAAATACCGGTATAAAATACAATTTTACCACCAGGCATACACCATGCATTAACGGTTTTATCTTCCACCAAATTGTATTCCCATTTATAATCTTTTAAATAGCTTTGATGTCCATTGGCATTTAACCAACGCTCTGCAGCAACTGCTATACGCTGCCCAACACGAGTTATCATTTCAGCATCTTTTGTGCCTTTTATAACTTTGTTTTCATTTAAAAATTCGTTGTATTGAGCGAACGATGTTGGAAACAATTGTGAATTTGGCACCAGGGCCATTGTTTTTTTACCTGTAAACGGATTGGTCGCACAAGCCACAATTAATACGGCTGTACCTATTATCAATAACGGTTTTCTTATTTGCATACTATCAATTTTTATTACTGTTAAAAATACAAACAATCATTTAATGATTTAACTGTTCTACACAATTAGTTACGAAAAAACACTCAAAATAGTTGTTATTGGCACTTTAAATTATGAACATAGCCTTATATGTAAATTTTATTTAACTGTTATATCTTGTTCTGTGTTAGTTAGAAGGATCTATTACGACTTAATACAAAATCTGTATCATGAAGAAAATTTTAATTATCCTATTATTTACTATAATATATAATTGCAATTCTTCTGCACAAAAACAAGTTGAAAGATTAAATCTAAAAATCACTAAAACAGAAGCTGAATGGCGACAGCAATTAACTGAATTGGAATATTATGTTATAAGGGAAGCTGGCACCGAACGTGCCTTTTCAAGTCCCTTAAACAATAATTACGAAGAAGGTCTTTATGTTTGTAAAGCTTGTGAAACACCCCTTTTTAAGAGTGAGCACAAGTTTAACTCTGGTACTGGCTGGCCAAGTTTTGACAGGGAAATTAAGGGCAATATTGCCTATACAAATGGCAATACCAATAGTTTTTATGGTGTTGAAGAACACTGTGCTAATTGTGGTGGACACTTAGGCCATGTTTTTAATGATGGCCCTAGAGACACCACTGGAAAGCGACACTGTATTAATGGGGTAGCTTTAAAATTTATCCCTAAAGAGTAGAGTATATTCTAGTCTCTCTAGGGGTCAAAATTTTAAATTTTTATTTTTGTCCAATGAAAAGTTATCTCACCTGTATTACCAAACAATTTGAATATTATAAAAGCTTAGGTGATAAAACCTTTGTCCAGCTAGGTTTCGATGAACTTCAAAATGAAATAGCTTTAGATTCCAACTCCATTTCTATAATTGTGAAGCATCTGGTTGGCAATATGTTAAGTCGGTGGACCAATTTATTAACCGAAGATGGCGAAAAAGAATGGCGGCAACGTGATTTGGAATTCGAAGACAGCTATACCAGCAAAGCAGAGCTTCTTGACGCTTGGGAAAAAGGCTGGCAATGTTTATTTGATGCCATTACACCACTTACAGCAGGTGATTTAGAGCGTATTATTTATATAAGGAACCAAGGGCACACCATTACCGAAGCCATAAATAGACAATTGGCTCATTATAGCTATCACGTTGGACAAATCGTGTTTTTAGGTAAGGTATTAAAAGGTAAAGATTGGCAATCGCTTTCTATTCCTAAAGGGGGTTCTGCAAAGTACAATGAGGAAAAATTTAATAAATCTAAAGAACGCAAACACTTTACTGAGGAATTATAATTGCTTTTCCAAAATAGCTTCTACTTCCTCAGCACTAGGGTTTACCGCCAATATTTCTCCCGTGCTAGCGATAAGGAACATACCGCCACCACCATTCATGACATTGTATTTTTCCCAAATATTATTTTGCTTATCAAGTTCGATAAGTTGTTGCCACTCCCATTGCTCTTTTTCCATAAACTTATTATATCTATCCAATGTCTTATATTCACCGGCAACACCTAAAATAGTAAATCCTTTATCTTTATACTTTTCATAAACTGGCTTTACCAAACGTGTTTTAGCGATACAGGGGCCACACCAAGTCGCCCACAAATCCAACAACACAACTTTATTTTTCTTCAAAATGGAATTTAACTCAAACATATTTCCGTTAATATCTGGTGCTATGAAATTAACATACTGCCCTCCAGGTCTTAGGTCATTTAAAGCATGTAACAAACTGGCTCCCAAATTAGTGTAAGAATGATTTGGAAACGCTTCACTTAGCTTTTTAAATGCATTTCTTATTAAAGATATATCAACATTATTATATTTAATACCCATTAAATCATCAATTACCATATACAAAGACACCATATCGAGGTTACTTTTAAGGTAATGGTATTTGTCTTTCAAATAAGCATCAAATAACATTTTGCTTTTAGCATACTTTTCTTTCCCTAATTCACTCTTATCCAAACCACTACTTTGTAAATTCTCCATTTCTTTATAGATTGGGATTTTTTCTTCATGGCTCTTCGCGTCTTTTAGTTTTTGTATAATTTTATGATATGTTTCTGAAAACAGCTTCTCTAGTGGTATGTCTTTATATTCCTCTTCGATTGCCATGTAATTGCCATAAAAGACAGCATTGTTTTTTTCATTGAACTTATTGAACGTAGAATTTAAAACCCCACCTTCAATTTTATTTTCCAAAAAATTTTCTGAATCATGAAGTTTCATGACTAGAACATCATCCTCAGCAAAAAAAGTGATAGGTTTCATTGCTCCTGCATAAAACTCTTCCTCAAAAATGAGTTTATATGCTTGAACTTCATTTGAACTTAGCGTATAGTCAAATTTACCATTAACTATAGATATGGTTGCTATTTTATCAAATCTAGCATCGTCAAAAGCTTTAACCAATAATAGATTTTTACTCTGTGGTCTATTAAAAACTTCTCCCTTTATTATGGTCTTGATAGCAGTTTCATCTTGAGCATTAATGCTTTCAGTACCAAAAATTGAAATAAAAAAACAAAGGAATAAAATTCTATAATACGTCATATTAAGTAAGGTCAGACATCAAATATATAAAAATCGGTACACGGTTATTCATAGTTAATTAATTTCAATAAAAAACTTCTCTAATTTAAGATTAAAGGAGTTAATATTTGGCTTTCTTATTTTTAATTATCGCTTAATGCCTTTGTGCTTATATAGGATATCCCCCTTTCAATCATACCTTCATCATTGAAATCGTGAGTGTACATGGCTGGGATTACAAATTTTTTACCATCAGATTTTCGAGTCAATCTAAAGTTCCACCAAGACTGAACCGTATAACCATTTCCAATTTCATAATGTAAACAATCTGGGTATCCTACCACATCGATACTCTCAATAGTATAATTTTCTAAAAAACTGCTGTTACGCGCTTTAAGCTCTTCTAAACCTATGGACTCACCAACAGGCATTTCTAATCCCGTAAACGTAGCTTTTTCATCTATATAGCTATAGGCTTTATCCATATCGCCATTTTCAAAAGCAGCAAACATTCTACGTACTTTATTTATATATTCGTGCTCATTATATAAGGTTCCATTTGTTCTAGGCGAAAAAGCACTTCTTATATCCCTTCCTACAGGATAATTATAATAGATGGCGAGTTCAATTTTACCATCATCGTTTAATCTGTACAGATTGTGCACTGGCATTTCAACTTTAACACCAGTTTCATCATGAACACCTTTAAGATAATCCCAAGTTTGTACCCAAACTTTACCATCTTTATATTCTATGGCATCGGGATAAGCCTCTCCATGTCTAGTTAAACTTCTATATACCGTCCATTTACTTCGATTCGCAACCCATTTTAAAAAATCTTCTTTATTCGTCCCTTTAGCATTTTTATCCCTAGTAGTTCCACTGTAAGATTTAAAATCATCTGATAAATAAGAAGCTACTTTATCGACATCTCCTGCAATATCGGCTTGTTGCATAGCTTCAACTGTTACAATAGCAGGATGTTCTTTGTATACAATACCATTTTTTTCTTTCTTTTGGGGATGCATTACAGCTACAAAAAGTAGCAGGATAAATAAAACATGTTTTTTCATTTTGAATAAATTTTGGTTAGTAATATCCTTACAATTTAATCAAAAAATTTGACAATCAGATACTTATAAATCCTTAATTTAAAAAATAAAATCAAAAGATTAAAAATCTCCTCTCCTTTTGAAAGGCCTAATAATCAATCGCGCTTCCCTGTCGAAACGCACATAATTGTATACCCAATTTACAAAAACCACCATGCGATTCCTAAAGCCTATTAAAAAGAATAAATGGACAAACATCCACACAAACCAGGCAAACACCCCTTGAAATTTAAATCGTTTTAAATCTACAACAGCTTTATTTCTACCTATGGTTGCCATAACACCTTTGTCCTTATAAACAAATGGTATTAAGGGTTTTTGTTCTATTAAACGAAGAAGGTTATCGCCCAATTGTTTACCTTGTTGGATGGCCGGTTGCGCCATCATTGGTAAACCACCTGGAAAATTGTCAGTTACCATGTGAGCGATATCTCCAATAGCAAAAATGTGATTAAACCCTTTAACCTGATTAAATTGATTTATAATAATTCTATTTCCCTGAGTAATGATATCCTTAGAATCCAAACCTTTAATTTTAGCGCCTTTTACTCCAGCCGCCCAAATTAATGTAGCAGTTTCAAAAGTAAGATCTGTATTGGTCGTAACGGTTTTACCATCATAATGGGTTACCCTAATGTTTTTCCAAATGTTAACCCCTAGTTTCTCTAGAAATGCTTCGGCTTTTTCAGAAGCTTTTTCACTCATACCCTTTAAAATACAATCAGCGGATTGTACAATATGTATTTGTGCCATTCGGGTATCCAAATCGGGGTAATCCTTTGGTAAAATTCCTTTTTTTATCTCAGCCAAAGCACCAGCTAATTCCACTCCTGTTGGACCGCCCCCAACAATAACAAAATTCATTAAAGCATTTCGTTCGTTTAAATCGGAAGTCAATAAAGCTTCTTCAAAATTCTCAAGAATCAAGCTTCTTAAATTAAGGGATTGCGGTATGGTTTTCATGGCCATACTGTACTTTTCTATTTCAGAATTACCAAAATAATTGGTTTTAGAACCTGTGGCAACAACCAAATAATCAAATTTAAGTTTTCCAATATTGGTAATGACCTTATTCTTTAAGGTATCAACAGCTTCAACATGAGCTAACCTAAAATAAAAATTAGGAAAGTCTTTTAGTATTTTTCTAATAGGATAAGCTATGGAATCTGGTTCCAAGCCCCCAGTAGAAACTTGATAAAGTAAAGGCTGAAATGTATGATAATTATTCTTATCTAAAAGGACTACTTGAACCTCTTGTTTTGATAATTTTTTAGCTAGTGCTACTCCTGCAAAACCACCTCCAATAATAACAATTCGTGGATAACTCGTTCTTGGTATGTTCATAAATAGAAAACTTGCTTTACAAAGGTACTAGAAAGATAGAAATTTAGCCTACTCTAAATTCCTTATTAAAATTCGATTTCGTAAATTCGTAGCCTAAAATTTAACACATGAGTAAATACGATATTATTGTTCTTGGAAGTGGTCCTGGTGGTTATGTAACAGCAATTAGAGCGTCACAATTAGGATTTAAAACGGCTATTGTTGAAAAAGAAAATTTGGGCGGTGTCTGTTTAAATTGGGGATGTATCCCAACTAAAGCCCTGTTAAAATCAGCACAAGTTTTTGAATACCTTAAACATGCCGAGGATTATGGTTTAAAAGTGAAGGATGCAACTCACGATTTTGACGCAGTGATTAAACGCAGTCGCGGTGTTGCCGACGGTATGAGCAAAGGTATTGAGTTTTTAATGAAAAAGAACAAGATTGATGTTATAAAAGGTTATGGTAAACTAAAACCTGGAAAAAAAATAGACGTAGAAGGTACCGAATATAGTGCCGACCATATAATTATTGCAACTGGGGCACGTTCTCGTGAATTACCCAGCTTACCACAAGACGGTAAAAAAGTAATTGGTTATCGTGAGGCTATGAGCTTACCCAAACAACCTAAAAAAATGATTGTGGTTGGCTCTGGTGCCATTGGTGTTGAATTTGCCT
The DNA here is from genome assembly GCF_019931125.1 of Aestuariivivens sp. NBU2969. Lineage (NCBI taxonomy): Bacteria > Pseudomonadati > Bacteroidota > Flavobacteriia > Flavobacteriales > Flavobacteriaceae > Aestuariivivens > Aestuariivivens sp. NBU2969. Next base: position 16,239 of record NZ_JAIOUU010000006.1, on the reverse strand, counting down.
ATTTCTATAATTCCATAGGAACCGAGGTGACCATTGTGGAATACTTACCCAATGTAGTGCCTGTTGAAGATGAAGAGGTCTCTAAACAATTGGAACGTTCCTTTAAAAAGAGTGGTGTAAAAATAATGACATCTGCCGAAGTAACCAGTATTGATACCTCTGGCGATGGTGTTAAAGCTACCGTAAAAACCAAAAAAGGGGAAGAGATTCTTGAAGCAGACATTATATTAAGTGCTGTTGGTATTAAAACCAATATTGAAAATATAGGCTTGGAAGATGTTGGTATTGTGGTAGACCGTGATAAGATATTGGTAAACGACTTTTACCAAACCAACATCCCCGGCTATTATGCTATTGGTGATGTTACTCCTGGGCAAGCCTTAGCGCATGTAGCCTCTGCTGAAGGTATTCTTTGTGTTGAAAAAATCGCTGGTCAGCATGTTGAGCCTTTGGATTATGGCAACATTCCAGGCTGTACCTACTGTTCACCTGAAATTGCCAGTGTAGGTTTAACCGAAAAACAGGCTAAAGAAAAAGGTTTCGATATTAAAGTTGGCAAATTCCCGTTCTCAGCTTCAGGTAAAGCGAGTGCTGGAGGTAATAAGGATGGTTTTGTAAAGGTGATTTTTGATGCCAAGTATGGTGAATGGTTAGGTTGCCACATGATTGGTGCCGGGGTAACCGATATGATTGCTGAAGCCGTTTTAGGCAGAAAACTTGAAACTACAGGCCATGAGGTTCTTAAAGCAGTTCACCCACACCCAACCATGAGTGAAGCAGTTATGGAAGCTGTTGCCGATGCTTATGATGAAGTGATACATTTATAAGGTCGACTTAGATAGTTTAGATACTTAGATTTTTAGAATATAAAAAGTTCCGATTAAAATCGGAACTTTTTATTTATATATTCTAAATATCTAAAAGCCTTATATAAGACTTTGAATCGCTAATTCGTAACTTTGCAAACCAAAGCCAAGTATAACCCCTTTTGCATTTGGTGAAATATAGGATTGGTGCCTAAACTCTTCCCTTCCAAAAGTATTGGAAATATGTACTTCAACCACAGGCGTTTCTATACCTTTAATAGCATCACCAATACCAATGGATGTGTGTGTATAAGCCCCTGCATTTAAAACAACACCATCGTAACTAAAACCAACTTCGTGAAGCTTATCAATTATTTCCCCTTCGATATTCGACTGGAAATACTCTAACGTTATGGTTTTGTACTTTTCTTTAATCGCCTCAAAAAATTCTGTAAAGGTTAAACTCCCATAAATATTTGGTTCTCGCTTACCCAATAAGTTTAAATTGGGACCGTTAATGATGATTAGTTTTTTCATAGTCGTAAAAGTAAATAAATCGCAATAAAAAAAGGAAGCACAATGCCTCCTTTTTTATCTTTATTAGTCTTTTATGTTTAAAACTCGAATAAAATACCGAGACATAAATTACCCCAAGTAGCTCCATCTGCAAAAATAAATTCATGTCCAAGGTTAAGCTCGATGGTATCTGCAATATCTAATCCCACCACGGGTTTAAAATAAAGGCCACCATCAAGACCATCTTCTAAGGCCACTGCATAACCCGCATCTGCCCCTCCAGATAAAAGACCGAATAATTTTGCTCGAGCAGCAAGTGCTATAGGTAAGAATCCAACATCTTCTGCCTCAACTGTAATACTTCCAAATTCATATTCTTTTCCAAAATAATTTCTATAACCAGCATTCAAACCTATTTCTAATAAGGCATCAATGTTTGTGAAGTAATAGTACGCATCAATTCCTAAAACAAATGATGAGATATCTGATGCGTCTGATGTGGGAATACCGGCAGAGGCACCTATTTTAAACGTTTGTGCACTAATAGTACCTATTGCGAATAGAGCAATAATTGGAATGAGTAATTTTTTCATAATTAAAAGTGTTATTTGTTTGAATTTAAAACTAAATACAAAATCACTAAAATTATTATGAGCAGATTTTAATTGTTAACAAATTTATCAACAACCAAGCCCATAAAAAACTGAAATTCAATATTTTAAGACTATCACCAATTGTAAAACCATAGAGAATAGAGCTTACTTAGTCAGAAATAATACTACAGTTCATTTTTTCTTTTTAAAATATCAATTTGGGTGGTTTCCCCCTTTTTTAAATTCGATAAGGCTTTGATTGTATTGTCTTCATCCTGGAGTTCAACAACAACAGTATTTGGAGCTATCACACCCTCATTTGTGGCCTTTATAACAAGTGTTGTGGTACCTTCTCCAATTTTAACTCTAATAATTTTTTGTTCCTTTTTTGCTTCATAATTTTCAAGTAAAGGCTTATTGTTAGCATAGATAGAAATTTTATCACCATCTTCTTTTCCGGCGTCGTAAATAATTAGGCTTATACTCTTACTCTTTGAAAAAATACTTAATGTCTGATCCTTTCTTAAAATATTCATGTTTAAGGTATCCATCATTTTTAAAGGCTGAAACTTCTGCTTAACGCTATCGGGAATCCGTTTCATTTTATTTATCTTTTCAGCCATCCTTTCCATTTTAGCTTCTATTTTTTCTGCTAAGCTTAAAAACAATTCTCCATTTATGCATTTTGTATTATCAGAAAATAAACCAATAAATTTTGTTTTGACTTTCTTGGTTTTACCCAATGAAAAATTTTTGATTGTGGTATTTATATAACAAAAATCGTAATTTGGCTCTAATGGTGTTTTTGTGTAAATGGTTTGTGTTTCTCTAAAACTCAATTCTTTTGTATCCTCATTATATTCACCAAAGACAGAAGATTTTGTTTCATATTTTCCACCTAAATCTGATATTGAATAGCCTTCAACTTTACCATTTTTATCAACTAAACTTATTTTATATGTAATTGTTAATGTATCATTTAACACAATACCACCTATATAATCATGGCTTTCCTGCCCAAGACATAGCAATGGCTTCATAAAAACTAAATAATAAAGTAAGATTTTTCGAATCATATCAGAATTATTTTTAAATTTATACAAACATAAATCTTTTAACTTATGAAAACTAAATTATTATTTTCCTTGTTAGTCACTTTATTCATGTTTAGTGCCAGTTACGCTTCTTTTCCTGTAAAAAGAACAACTTCTGCAACCACAAATACAGAAGTAACTACTTCGACCACGGAAGTAGTAGAGCCTTTAGCCACTGTTGCCTCTCAAGACAAATGGGTAGGTGTAGCACTATGGTTCTTTTTAGTCTGGCCTTTTGCAGCGCATAGATGGTACTACAAAAAACCTGTGGGATGGAACATTTTATTTATAGTTACATTTGCTGGTTTAGGAATCTGGGCAATAGTAGATTTAATTAACATACTTACAGATAATTTCTAAGAATTTTATGTAAAAGAAGTAAGCTATTTATAATTTTAATTCCTTTTTAGGAGTTTCGATTTAAAACACATTAAAAAACCGAAGTCATGATGCTTCGGTTTTTTTTATGTGCTTAAACATAATTAGAAGTGCAATGCAAAACCTATGCGGAATTCAAAAATTCCTTCATCTGTAAAATCTTCATTTAATGAAACATTATATCTTAAACCAGGCTCGATACTCACATTTTCAACAATAAACCATGCGTACCCACCTTGTATACCAAGCCACAAAGGGTTTTCTTCTATATCTTCCCAAGATGCACCAGTAATATCTAACTGAAACGGAATTACTCCAGATAAATAATATTTGGCTCCAAGTTTATAAGAAAAGATAGTTTCTCCAGCAAGATCTGAATACCCCAGACCGACTTTGATAGCTAAGTCATTGACAACAAAATAACCAGCCTCGGCCCCTAAAGACCAAACTGTTTCTCCATCTATAGACGACAGACCAAATCCTGTGTTTGCAGAATGTCCTGTAAGTCCCATGGGGCCACCTCCAAATCCTGTGTTGGCTTCTATTAACCATTTACCTTTTGAGGTTGAGCTGCCATTATCGCTTTCTTGCGCAATAACGCTAGACAAGCCAAATACTGCTAAAACAGTAAGAAATAATAAATTTTTCATGATTATTTAGTTTTAATTATACTTTAGTTATTTGTTTAATGCAATAATTTTCGTTTAGATAAACATAATGAATGTTAGTTTTTTGGTTTTATCTCATTAAGTAAGGGTATTTAATATATTTAGTTAAAAAAAGGAAGCTACATGCTTCCTCTTGAAAATTTTAAAAGAAATAACCTATGGAAATTTGAAAGACACCATTTTGGTTATTTCCTTCATTATCCTTAAATATTTCCGAAATCCCTAAAATATATCTTCCGCTAAAAAATAATCCATTCTCTAACTCAGAACCCAGCCCAAAATTTATACTAAAATCAGTACTATTAATTAGATCCTTAATATCCTCTTCTCCTGATTCTTCTGAAGAATTAAATTCGTTTTTAGCTGACAATAAAACACCTATTTGTGGACCACATTCAAGGGAAAATCCTTCTACAACTTTATATTTAAGCACTACAGGAACATTCAAATAATCGAGTTTAAATTTACCATCATAGCCTCCATCATTATATGTAACTCCTTGACACGAATACAAAACTTCTGGTTGAATAGAAAATTTATCAGAGATTAAAAAATCAACTATAGCTCCAAAATGAAATGAAGCTCTGGCATCAAACATAGACGTGTTTTCTCCCAATATATAAGCAACGTTAAGTCCGGTTTTAATACCTAATTTATTTTCCTGAGCATTTATATTATTACATGTAAACAACAAAAACGCAATAAAAAGTATTAGCTTTTTCATAATTTTAAGTGTTTAATGGAATGATTTTTATTGACTCTTTAATTCTAAGGATTAATTTTTAGATACAAAATGATGGATATCAGTTTCTTAAGTAATCAACCCTCTTTAAAAGGCTTTTACTTATTTATCTTAATTTTACTGTCATGAAATGGGAACACGCACTTAAAGATTACCAATTGTATCTTAAGATAGAAAGGGGGCTGTCCAAAAATTCTTTAGATAATTACTCAAGAGATATAAGAAAATTAATAGCTTATCTTGAAGTACATAACATAAGTATTTCACCCATTGATATATCAGCCGAAACGATACAAGATTTTGTTTACGAAGCAGCCAAAAGTATAAACGCCCGATCGCAGGCCCGATTAATTTCAGGTTTGCGCAGCTTTTTCAGCTATTTGGTATTTGAAGACTACAGGGACTCCAATCCCCTGGAACTTATTGAATCTCCTAAAATTGGACGCAAACTACCTGATACGCTTGAAGAATATGAAATAGACCAGCTTATAGCCGCCATTGACTTAAGTAAACCAGAAGGGGAACGCAATCGTGCCATTTTGGAAACCCTATACGGTTGTGGCCTCCGCGTAAGTGAATTGACTAATCTTAAGTTATCGGATTTGTTCTTTGATGAAGGCTTTATAAAAGTTTCTGGCAAAGGGAATAAAGAACGCTTTGTTCCCATAGTACCTTCTACACAAAAGTATATTAATATTTATGTAATTGAAGTTCGGTCACATCTTAACATACAATCGGGCTTTGAGGATACCCTCTTTTTAAACCGTCGCGGTAAACAATTGACTCGAGCCATGATTTTTACAATTGTTAAACAATTGGCCGAAAAAATAGGTTTAAAAAAAAGCATTTCACCCCATACCTTCAGACATTCCTTTGCCACGCATTTGTTACAAAATGATGCCGATTTGAGATCCATTCAACTCATGCTAGGCCATGAAAGCATTACTACTACCGAAATCTATGTTCACTTGGATAAAAGTTACCTCACCGAAGTCATCAACAAATACCATCCAAGAAAGTAGCTGTTGGTTATTGGTTATTACAATATGAAACTTTCTAACTTTCTAACTTTCTAACAAAACTAATTACTTAGCAATATTAACTGCTCTGGTTTCTCTAATTACAGTAATCTTCACTTGACCAGGGTAGGTCATATCGGTTTGAATCTTTTGGGAAATATTAAATGACAGTTCTGCAGCTCTTTGATCGTCTACCTTTTCACTTTCCACAATAACTCTTAGTTCACGACCTGCTTGAATGGCATAAGCCTTTTTTACACCCTGAAAACCAAATGCTATATCTTCCAAGTCCTTTAACCTTTGTATATAACTATCCAAAACTTGTCGTCTAGCACCAGGCCTTGCTCCAGATATGGCATCACAAACCTGTACTATAGGCGCTAATAAGGACTTCATTTCAATCTCATCGTGGTGAGCCCCAATAGCATTGCAGACTTCAGCCTTTTCACCATATTTTTCAGCCCATTGCATACCAAGAATAGCGTGTGGTGTTTCCATATCGGTTTCTGCATCTGGTACCTTTCCTATATCGTGCAATAATCCGGCACGTTTTGCCAATTTTGGATTTAAGCCAAGTTCTGCTGCCATCACACCACATAGTTTTGCCACTTCACGCGAGTGCTGCAAAAGGTTTTGTCCGTAAGATGAACGGTATTTCATTCTACCCACAACTTTTATAAGTTCTGGGTTTAGATTGTGAATACCAAGATCGATTACGGTACGTTTACCCACCTCAATAATCTCTTGATCGATTTGTTTTTTGGTCTTCTTAACCACCTCTTCAATTCGGGCTGGATGTATCCGTCCGTCGGTAACCAATTTATGCAACGACAAACGAGCAATTTCACGCCTTACTGAATCAAAACAAGACAATATAATAGCTTCTGGTGTGTCATCAACAATAATTTCAACACCCGTAGCTGCCTCTAAAGCTCGTATGTTTCGTCCTTCACGACCAATAATCCTGCCTTTTACATCATCAGATTCAATATTGAACACAGAAACGCAGTTATCAACAGCTTCTTCAGTTCCAATACGCTGTATGGTGTTAATTATAACTTTTTTGGCATCCTGTTCCGCTGTTAGTTTGGCTTCCTCTAATGCATTTTGGATGTAAGCCATCGCATCATTTTTAGCCTCTCCTTTCAAGGATTCTACCAACTGGGCCTTAGCATCTTCTGCCGAAAGACTAGAGATTACCTCAAGCTGCTCCACTTGGCTTTTATGCAACTTGTCTAACTCTTGTTGTCTTTTTTCCAAGATTTCTTGCATATGATCATATTCCTTAATCTTATTTTCAATCTCGGTATTTAACTTTTTATTCTTCGATAGCTCACTTGATATCTGGGATTCCTTGTCGCGAGTGCGCTTTTCGGCCTCTGCCATTTTTTTATCACGAGTTAAGATTACCTTTTCGTGCTCGGCTTTAAGCTCTATAAACTTCTCCTTGGCTTGTAGTATTTTATCCTTTTTAATAGTCTCCCCCTCATTAGTAGCTTCTTTTAAAATGGAAGCAGCACTTCGTTTAGCATCCCTTATCAGTTTTGAAGCATTACCTTTTTCGATAGTTTTAGCTATAATAAAACCAACAACTAAACCTAGTAGTACGCCTCCTGCAATTAATATGATTGAATTATCCATTATGTTTGATTAATTTGAATATATAAAAAAGCCTACACCAGTTTAAAGTTTTGTATAAACTCCTTAAATACAAGTTTAGGGCTAACAAGCTGATCAAGGATCTGCTCGGTACCAAAATTAATTTAGCACAGCAGCATGCTTTTACAACTTAAACTCACCCTTTTTAAAGAATTAATGTTGAGTTTATCAAAAAAAATAACCAATGTAGGCAGTAACTTTTACTTATTTTAAAGAACGTTAAGAGATTACATGAGACTGTAACAGTTTATTTAGTGCATCTAGTTTTTCTTCTAAATGCTCATTTACATGCTCTTTATCTATTGTTTTCTGTTCTAGTTGAGAAGCAAATTGCAAAGCACACATGGCCAATACGTCTTGCTTATCTCGAACAGAATAACTTTGCTCAAATTGTTGTATCATGGCCTCAATGTTTTTTGCCGCTTTACGCAATCCTTCTTCTTGATGCGCATCAATAGTTAAAGGGTACACTCTGTTAGCTATTGACAACTTTATTTTAAGCTTCTCTGACATTGAAAATGATGTTGCATTATTCTGATAATTGAGCAATACAATAATCTATATCCCGAATTAATGCATTTATTTTAAGCTTAGTTTCTCTTTTATTATCGTCACTACCAAGTATTGAATTTGCAAGTTTAAGTGCTTCATATCTTTCTTCCCATGATACAATTTGTTTTTGTTGGGCTTCAAGTACTTGTTTATTGTTTGCCAACTCTTCATTTAATTTTGAGTTTTCAAGCTTTAGAAGCTCTATCTTGTGCAATACCTTGCTGATCTTGTTTTCCAAAGAACCTACAATATCTTCAATATTACCCATTTACAAATTTCAATACTTATCTCACAAAGTTAACATACCTCACCATAAATAACAATTGTTTTTCAATAAAATTTTTTCTTTGTCGTTTTATCTCATATTAACTGCAATGGTCTAATTTTTGAGTAAGTCTTTGAGATTTTAAGGCAATTTAATATTTTAGCCTCAATACCTAACATCTATGAGATTAATCCTATTTTTTCTTTTACTTTTTACGCTTTCTACATATTCACAAAACAATTACCCACAAGATTATTTTGCACCACCTCTTGAAGTTCCATTGGTACTAGCTGGCACATTTGCCGAATTACGCTCAAATCATTTTCACTCGGGGTTAGATATTAAAACCCAACAACGTGAAGGGCTTAAAGTTTTGGCTTCTGCAGATGGATTTGTAAGTCGAATAAAAGTATCTCACTACGGTTACGGTAAAGCGCTTTACATTACCCACCCAAATGGTTACACAACGGTATATGCACATTTGCAAAAATTTTCACCAGAGATTGAAGCTTACGTAAAAAAACAACAGTACACTAAAGAATCTTTTGAAATCGAATTATTTCCTAAGGCAGGTGACCTTTTAGTTACTAAAGGAAATATGGTTGCCTATAGTGGAAACACAGGGGGGTCTGCAGGCCCTCATTTACATTTTGAAATACGTGATAAAAATGAACACCCCATAAACCCAATGCTTTTTGGTATAAATGTTAAAGACTCTACGCCTCCTTTTGTTAAAGCTGTTTATGCCTACCCTATTGAAAAACACTCTCATGTTAATCACTCAAATTCCAAACAAAAACTAAGGCTTATTCCATTACAGAATGGCGACTACACTGTTGAAAACATAGAAGCGTATGGTAAAATTGGTATTGGAATCATTACAAATGACAGACAGGATCATGCGCCCAATAAAAATGGTGTAGATAATATCCAAACATTTTTTAATGGTAGCAAGTCCTATGAACTGGACTTTAGCACCTTTTCATTTGATGAAACCAGCCACCTTAACCGACTTATTGATTACCAACATTACAAAGAAGAAAAAGAGCGCATACAAAAACTGTTCAATGATGAAAATCCGTTAAGTATCCTAAAACCATCTTATAACGATGGCTATTTAACCATTAAGGATAGCACCAGCTCAGTTTTCAAAATAAAAGTGAACGATTATAAAAATAATCCTTCATGGATAACTCTAGAAATCAAAGGTGTTAAAAACGATTCCATAAAACCCGAAACTAAAAAACCAACACCTTATTTTATTAAAGCCGATCAAAACATTAATCTTAAAGAAGGCAAATTTTCTGTTGATATATATAAAGACACATTCTACGATGACTTTTATATGGATTTTGAAGTGCATAATGATACGCTAATATTACATGATGACATCCTACCGGTTAAGAAGAACATTAGCATTTCTTATGATGTCAGCAATTTTAGTGACACAGATAAAAGCAAATTATACATTGCAAATGTATTAGGTTATTCTAAATATCCTGCTTATATAAGCTCATCCTTAAAAGGAGACCTTTTAACAGGAAGAGCTAAAAATTTAGGCACCTATGCACTGGCTTTAGATACCATACCACCAACAATATCATCAAAAAATGTTAGGGACAAGCAATGGATTAGTAATTACCGTTTTTTAAAGATTAAAATAGACGATACACCAAGTGGTATTTCCAATTACCGAGCCACAGTAAACGGTAAATGGATACTCATGGAGTACGATTACAAAACCAAGACCTTAACTCACGATTTTAATGATGGTATTGTTACCGACACTAAAAATAATTTAAAACTAATTGTTACCGATAATGTTGGAAATAGTTCTACTTTTGAAATACTGTTTTACAGAAAATAAGTTACGCTTTTGAACACAAGAAATTTACTGGCCACTATAATTTTTTTGCTATCAATTATTGGGTATGCACAAACCGCTACTGTAAGAGGTGTTATTCTAGACAGTAATAACAAGCCTATTGCCAGTGTTAATATTAAAGCTGGTAAAGAAGGAACCCAAACCAACGATAATGGCTTTTATACCTTAAAGATACCTGCAAATCAAGATGTAATCATTGAGTTTACTCATCTTTCCTTTAAAAAGATTGTATCCACCTTTAATTTAAAGAATGGTGAAGAATATGAGTTCAACCCCGTTTTACTTACCTCCATTGAACAAATTACAACGGTAGTTATTTCTGGTAACCGTCGAAAAAATATTGAAGGTATAACGGTTTTAGAGCCAGAAACCATTAGGAAAATCCCAGGAGCCAATGCTGGTGTCGAAAATTTATTACTCTCCTTACCCGGTGTAAGTAACAACAATGAATTAAGTACACAATATTCGGTACGGGGTGGTAATTTTGATGAAAATTTGGTTTATGTAAATGATATAGAAGTTTATCGCCCGTTCTTAATTCGATCTGGACAACAGGAAGGCTTAAGCTTTATAAATACTGATTTGGTTCAAAATGTCGACTTTTCATCCGGTGGATTCCAAGCCAAGTACGGCGATAAATTATCTTCTGTATTAGATATTACCTATAAAACGCCTTATAAGTTTGAAATTAATACCGATTTAAGTCTTCTGGGCGGAAGCTTATCTATTGAAAATATTAGTAAGGATTCCAAATTCACCAGTATTGTAGGGCTAAGATATAGGGACAATGGTTTATTGGTTAATGCCAAAGAAACCGAAACCAATTACGATGCTACTTTTTCTGATGTTCAAACCTTCTTAACCTATAAATTTACAGATAGATTTCACTTAAGCTTTTTAGGGAATGCATCACTAAATAAATATGGCTATGCACCACAGGCAAGACAAACTAATTTTGGTACGTTATCCGATCCTATTGCCCTTATCGTGTTTTATGATGGCCAGGAAAAAGACCGATATCAAACCTTATTTGGAGCTTTAAAGGGATCGTTTTTTGTGAATGATAATTTAAACTTAAAACTAATAGCCTCTACATATCAAACTACAGAGGAAGAGTATTTCGATATTTTGTCCCAATACAGTCTTGGCGAGGTTAACACGAGTATTGGTGACGACAATTTAGGTGAAGTAGAATTCAGCGAAGGTGTTGGGAGTCAGCTTAACCATGGAAGAAATGATATAGATGCCTTAATCGCATCAATTGTACATAAAGGCGATTTAAATATTAATGACAATCGTATAGAATGGTCTGTTAAGTATAATCATGAAGATATACGGGATCGACTAGTAGAATGGGAAGTTATTGATTCTGCAGGATTCTCAATTCGCCCACCATTTATCCCTAAAAATGAGCAACCTTACGCACCCTATGCTGGTCCTTTAGAGCCTTTTCAAAATGTTAGGACTGTCAACAATACTAAAATAGATAGGCTTCAAGGGTATTTACAATGGAGCAAACGATCCTCTATAAGAAATAGTGATATATGGTATAATGTGGGGCTTAGGGTTCATAATTGGTCGGTTAACGGTATGCATATTGAGAAGTCTAACCAAACTGTTTTTAGTCCGCGTGCCCAATTGGCTGTTAAGCCCTATTGGGAAAAGGATATGTTATTTAGGATTGCTACAGGGGTATACTATCAACCGCCTTTTTATAGGGAACTAAGAGATTCAGTAGGAATTGTTCAACCTCTTGTAAAGGCCCAAAAATCGTTTCATATTGTTTTGGGCAACGAATATAGCTTTAAAATGTGGGACAGACCTTTTAAACTAACCACTGATGTATACTATAAAAAATTAACCGATGTTAATCCTTATACCCTTGAAAATGTACGCATTCGTTACCGCGCAAAAAATAATGCTGAAGCCTATGCCTATGGTTTGGATATGCGCTTAAATGGCGAGTTTGTACCTGGTACCGAATCGTGGTTTAGCTTTGGTTATTTAAAAACCGAAGAAAACATAGATAACCGTGGTTACATTTCAAGACCTACAGACCAGCGTTTAAAATTTGCCGCTTTATTCCAAGATTATGTGCCCAACATCCCTAGCATGAAGATGTATTTAAATTTGGTATACAATACGGGGTTGCCAGGTGGCTCCCCGAGTTATGCCGACCCCTATGTTTACCAAACCCGATTACCCGATTACAAGCGTGCCGATGTTGGCTTTCAATTTGTTTTGGTTGATGATAATAAACAATATAGCAATGGCTGGAAAAAACCATTTAAAGCACTGTCTTTAGGTGTTGAGATATTCAATATTTTCGATGTTCAAAACTCCATTACCAATACTTGGGTTCGAGATGTCTATAGCAAACGCCAATTTGCTGTTCCCAATTATTTAACCCCTCGTATATTTAATATTAGGACAACCATGAAATTTTAATACGTATGTTATGACCAAATACTTTTTGAATATTATTTTTTGTCTTGCTTTTATAAACCCAAGTTATGCCCAAAAAATAACATTTAAAACTGGTAAACCAACATCTAAAACTTATTATACCGAAATACCATACAAAAACATAAAAGGTAAGTTAATAATTCCCGTCACCATCAATAACACCAACTATAATTTTCTTTTTGACACTGGAGCCCCAAATTTAATCTCTTCAGCTTTGATGAAAGAAATAAAGAGCAATAATAGTAAATCGATTTCAGTTTCAGATGCCAACCAAAATAAGCAACGTATGGAACTTATATCTATTCCTTTGCTAACTCTAGGAAATGTATCGTTTAAAAACACAAGTGCATTGGTTTTTAATGGTACCGATAATTTAGTATTCGATTGTTATGATATTGATGGAATTATAGGGAGTAATATACTTAGAAAGTCCATTGTTCAGATTCAGTCTGAAAAAAACCTCATTATTTTAACCAATGATCTTAATAAAGTTCGATTAGAAAAGCAAACAGGTATGGATTTAGTACTAAGAAGCAACCAAAGTAGTCCCTACATCACCATTAAAATAAAAGATAAAAAAAATGCAAAGGAGAATGTACTTATAGATACAGGTGCCAGTGGGTTTTACGATATGTGCAAATCAAACTATAAAGCATTGGAAGAATACAACATACTAAGCAATTCTACTCGTGGTGAAGGTACATCAAGTATTGGCTTATTTGGTGCCTCCGAAGCCGAAACGCAATATCTAGTGAAAATACCTGAAATTGAAATTGATGGGCATACCTTTACCAATATTTCAACCATAACCACCAGTGACGACAACTCCAGAATTGGTGCAGATATTTTGGAGCATGGCATAATGACCCTGGATTTTAAGCATAAGCGGTTTCATTTTGATGCTTATAAAGCTAAAAGTGACCTAACGGAAAAAAACTTTGGCTTTACGCCAACTATTCAGGACAATAATTTAATTGTTGGTATTGTTTGGAACGAAAACTTAAAAGATAAGATACATGTTGGAGATAAGATACTTAAAATAAACGACATGGATCTTTTATCAATGGATATCTGTGATTTATTAACTGAGGATTCGCCATTTAAATCAAGTAATATCATCCACATTACTATAAAAAATAAATCTGGTGAAACAAGTTCTTTTATTTTAGAAAAGCATTAAAACTAAAAATCTCCTACCCGAAGTGATATGAGATTTGAAAAAATACTGCTAAGAGCAATAATCTTATACTAATAAACTCTTTTATATAGCTTATCTGGCTTTATGAGTTCTTGACACAACAAATCGTATATCATAAATTTCTGCCACACCTGTTAATGAAATTTTTACGGTGCCCTCTTTTGCCTCCCATGTATCTAAAGTGTAAGCATTAAAGGAACTTAAATAATGGTGTTCAACACCGTTACCTTTTGCAATACAAAATCCCTAGTCTAAAATTTAACTTCATTTTTGTTTTAATTTGTTTTAATGTTCACGCCCATGAATTAACGAATAGTAGTGGCTATGCTCTTGATATAACAAGTAGCTCCCAAATATATGTTAGCGGTTTGGAACTTGTCCTTAGTAGTAATTTATAAATCAACGGCGCTAATGATATAAGCATATTCGTAACCGCTATAAATACACTAAGCGTTAATAGAGTCTATAATTTTAGCAATACCTTTAGTAATTTTCAAGGTGATATTACCTTCCATTATGAAGATGTCGAACTTAATGGCATAGACGAAAACAATCTTGTTTTGCAACTTGAAGATGCTACAAACATCTGGAATGCCTATGCTTCAACTGTTAATTCTACAAACAACACTGTTTCCTATACTATTGTCTCTCCTATTAGCTTTTTATCGGTTACCGCATCAGATGGCACCAGCCTTAGCACCAATGAGTTTGACCAAACTCTGGTACAAGTATTTCCTAACCCAACGGTAGATGGGTAAAAATTAACACCGACTTAAAGGTAGAAACGACGCTATTCGATGCAACAAGAAAACAATTACTAAAAACTCAAGATAAGTCTATAAACTTTTCCGAATTAAGTACGGGCATGTACCTTTTTGTCATTAAAAATTTGGACACTAAAAATTTAAAGACTTTCAAAATAATTAAGCAGTAAGAAAAAATATTTGATTCTAATCTTGGAGCACGACAAAACCTTAACAAAAAACGCGAAGATTATTTAATTATCTGTTTTAATCAATTTGGAACAAAAACGGATTAAAATGTTGCCCAAAGACTTTAAGTTCAACGCAGGCTGCTAATAAAGTTAGGTTAAAATTGATAAATTTCGCTGTAAACTAGATAAGTTTTTTTAGTGTATCTATTACAAAGTCAACCTCTTTCTTAGTATTATAAATACTAAAAGAAAAACGAATGGAAGGTTTTTGCAAATCTTGATCATTTAAAAGTTCTGTAAGCACATGCGAGTTTTGGTTACTACCACTTTGGCAGGCACTACCCTTAGAACAAGCTATGCCCTTTAAATCCAATTGAAATAAAAACATAGCTGCTTTGCTCCTAGACACAGGCAAACAAACATTTACTAAAGTATAGGTGCTTCTTTCTAGATCACTAGAGTGACCATTAAAGGTAATATTTGGAATTTCAGAAGTTATTTTAGATATAAAATACCTCTTTAAATTTTTAACATAATCCCTTTCCTGATCTAAGTTTTTGTATGATAAACTTAAAGCAATTTCCAATCCCACGATATTATGTATGCTTTCGGTACCGGCCCTTAAACCACGCTCCTGCTCCCCTCCAAAAATCAAAGGTTTAAGCCCTGAGTTTTTTCTTATATAAACAAAACCTACTCCTTTAGGGCCATGGAACTTATGGGCACTAGCTACTAAAAAGTCTACAGGGATTTCATCCAAAGGTAGTCTGTAATGTCCAATAGATTGTACCGTATCACTGTGAAACAGGGCATTATTAGCCTTACATAAATACGCCACACGGCTTAAATCCAAAATATTACCAATCTCATTATTTATATGCATCAAGCTAACCAATGTCTTTAGTGGTTTACCTAACAACACTTCTAAATGATTATAGTCTACCTCACCATGCCTATCAATATTTACAAAACTAACTTCCAAATTATATTCAGCTTGCAATTGCTCTACACAATGTAATACAGCATGGTGCTCAATTTTTGAAGTAATGATGTGTTTTACGTTCAAATCTCTTACTGCACTTCGCAATACTAAATTATCGGCCTCAGTTCCTCCAGAGGTAAATACTATTTCTCCAGCTGACACATTAAACTGTTTGGCAATCGATTTTCTGCAAGATTCAATAATAGATTTGGAAGATCGTCCTATAGCATGAGAAGATGACGGGTTCCCAAAACTGTTTTTCATGGCCCCCACCATACTGTCTACAACCTCATCCCTAATAGGTGTCGTAGCAGCGTTATCGAAATAAACAGGTTTTGGTGCAGTCATTAAATTGGTGTTTTAAATCCCAAAAATACTTCAAATAAAATTATTGAGTTATTAATTTAAAATCCGTATTTTAATGCTTTAAAACATTAAGATATGGAACAATATGAAGGTAAAAATATACTAAACTTTGTAAA
>NZ_JAIOUU010000063.1:0-625 GCF_019931125.1 Aestuariivivens sp. NBU2969 | reverse complement strand
GGAAAATTAAACAAGTATCAATTAGGTAAGGCTTATGGAATTGCACCAACCACCATTAATGAATGGATTAGAAAGTACAACCGTAAAGACCTTATGAACACCAGAATCAAAGTGGAAACCAAAGACGAAATAACACGTATTAAAGAACTTCAAAAAGAGATTGAACAACTAAAAAAATTGTTGTTAAAGAAAGACTTAGATGCAATGATTCAAGATTCATACCTGGAAGTTGCTGCCGAAGATCTTGGCTATAAATCTGTTGCAGAACTAAAAAAAAAGCTAAATATAGAGCGGTAAATAAAACTAAAGACAAAGCTAAAGGATTTGCGTCTTTAACAACTATTTGTAAGTCTTTCGGGCTTAAACGTGATGCATACTACAAGTATAAATATAGAGCTGATAAACGTTTAAAACTTGAACAACAGATCATTCAAATTGTCAACCAAAAACGCAGATCCTTGCCTAGAGAAGGCGTACGTAAACTCAAAAAATCTCTCAAACAGGACTTTGATAAAGCTAACCTTAAAGTAGGCAGAGACACGCTTTTCAACATTCTTAGAAAACACAATATGCTTATAACCAGAAAGAAACCCAGCTACAGAACTACCAATTCTTTTCATAGGTT
>NZ_JAIOUU010000062.1:0-643 GCF_019931125.1 Aestuariivivens sp. NBU2969 | reverse complement strand
CTTTTTCAATAATCTCATATTTTATCCTTCCATACTTTGCTGAGGTAACAAGATAATCATTCAAGGCTTCATCTTTTGTATTAATTTCCCCTGCCATTTCTTCTATCCGTTTCCACATGTCAACACTTTCTTTCTTTTCAGCCAAAACAGCCTCTACAAGCCCTTCCTTAATAACGTAATCAAAGTGTTTTTTTAACATTCCCGATCCATGTATATACTGATCTCTGGTCCACACCACACTGTAACTACCGTAACGCGTATATTTCCCTCGTAATACTGCTTTTGCTGACAACAAACTTATTTCTCTAAGTTTTGGAATATCATCATCCGAAAATCCTTTGTACCTTGCAAATTCAGTGAAAAGCTCCTCTTCAGACCTGCTGGTATTTTGCGCCCATTTAGACATTACGTAAGCATTCTGTTCCGCCCAAAACTCATTTTTTAAATGAGGCCCCAACCAGCCTCCCCCACGAGACCAGGTCCAAACACCAGCGAATGTACTGGAGTCTTTAATATCGTTCAAACTCTGAGTTTGTTCTGGCTCCATAAGATAATCATACTCTTCAAAACCTTCAATCACACCTTTTGCAATGTAATTGGGATGAGCCTGCTTCCCTTCATACTCTCGCTGACATTGAACCTC
>NZ_JAIOUU010000061.1:0-706 GCF_019931125.1 Aestuariivivens sp. NBU2969 | reverse complement strand
ATTAACCACAACGGTCTCGTATAACCGTCAGTTACGGGATTAAAGTTACTAATTTTCGGTTAAGCGCTGACGTTAGCAATTCCGAGTGGATTCGGACGTAGTCGAATCCGCCGTAATTGCGGTTATACATTGTTGTGCATAGTGTTTTTTATTCATTTCGTTTATAATTCAGTCCAGTTTTAAATCCGCAATAAGCCAAGAAAATCAACAGTAATATTTGCGTGTAAAAAAGAACACTCGATAAAATTCCATAATTATTTTCTTTCGGTTCAATTTCCTGTTCAATTTGTTCCATTCCGTCTCCAGCGCTCAAAGGTGGATAAATAGTCCAACCAGAAGTTTGTTGTATAAAATTCTCCACAATTGTATTAATTCCGTTTAGGATTATTATTAGCAGAATTGTCGAAATCATTAAAATCAGATTTGCAGTCAGATTTTTAAAATTCTTACGTAAAGTTCGGACAAGGTAAATTCCGAAAAAAACTAAAACTCCGAGTAGAAATATGAAGTGAAAATTCGCAATCACGAAATAAGTGTCGTGAATATTTATGTCAAGAGTTGAGTCAGATTTCAGTCCGTCAATTCCGAAAATCAGCGTGTTCATAATCAACACGAGTATTGTGGTTCCAATCAGCCAAAATATTTCTTTTTTTCTCAAACTTTAATTCAGATTACGGTTTTTGGGACATTATGCACAACGGTCTCG
>NZ_JAIOUU010000060.1:0-845 GCF_019931125.1 Aestuariivivens sp. NBU2969 | reverse complement strand
ACAGTCATCACTAAGTGCGCTAAAGTCATTCGACCAGGTTACGCCACCACAGGTATCAGAGGCAACTGCGCCACCGTTAGAGCTTAACCAAACGTTAAGGTCAGCGGCGTTACCACTACCGTCACATTCAACGGTGCTATCGCTAGCATCAGTTGTGATAGAAGGAGGCGTTGTATCTTCAATAGTAAATGTAGCTGATGTAGTAGAGCTGTTGTTACAATCATCAGTAGCTGTAAAAATCACTGTTACCGAACCAGTAGCACCACAGTCATCACTAAGTGCGTTATAGTCGTTGGACCAGGTTACGCCACCACAGGCGTCAGAAGCGGCAGCCCCACCATTAGAGCTTAACCAGGCTGCTAACTCAGCGGCGTTACCGCTACCGTCACATTCAACTGTGCTATCGCTAGCATCTGTTGTGATAGAAGGAGGCGTTGTATCTTCAATAGTAAAAGTAGCCGATGTGGTAGAGCTGTTGTTACAGTCGTCCGTAGCAGTGAAGGTCACTGTTACCGAACCAGTAGCACCACAGTCATCACTAAGTGCGTTATAGTCGTTGGACCAGGTTACCCCACCACAGGCGTCAGAAGCGGCAGCCCCACCATTAGAGCTTAACCAGGCTGCTAACTCAGCGGCGTTACCGCTACCATCACATTCAACTGTGCTATCGCTAGCATCAGTTGTGATAGAAGGAGGCGTTGTATCTTCAATAGTAAATGTAGCTGATGTAGTAGAGCTGTTGTTACAATCATCAGTAGCTGTAAAAATCACTGTTACCGAACCAGTAGCACCACAGTCATCACTAAGTGCGTTATAGTCGTTGGACCAGGTTACGCCACCACAGG